>JADGCM010000079.1 GCA_015228995.1 Magnetococcales bacterium | reverse complement strand
CGTCTAGCGATAGAGCACAGCCTGCACGAGCGGCTATCCGCCTTATGGGAATTGCAATCTTTGTATGCGGCGTCGAAGTCGGTCGAGTGGGATGAATTTCGCGCCTTCACTCGGAGATCCTTCAATAATATTCCGACCGGCATGCAGTTGGCCTGGGTGTCGCTGGTAACCGAGTCGCAACGGCCGCTGTTTGAGCAGAGCACCCAAGAGCCCATTAATGCCGCATCAGAATTTGAAATCACCGAAAGCACGGACGACGGCGAAAGACGCCGTGCCAGCCAACGAGCTTTTTACTTCCCGATTCACTTCATAGAGCCCCACACGCCAGCATTGTTGGGCTTTGACCTAGCCACTTATCCGCCATTTTTAGATGCCTTGGAACGAGCGCGAGACAGCGGCCAAGTAGCAGCCAGCCGGATTTTCTCGCAACAAGGGAAGATCGGAAACGGCAAAAGTCTGCTGCTAGCGTTGCCCATTTACAACAAAGGACGGACCATAGCAACATTGGAGCAGCGTCGCGAGCATCTGCATGGCTTTTACGTAGCCATCCTGTCGGTTGCTGAGACTATTGAATTACCGCTCACTTCCGTACGGGCAGCTGGGATCCATTTCTGGATCCAAGAAGGGAATGCCGAACCGTTTCATCTGTATATCTCCAAAAAAACAGCTCACCACAGTGACTCTTGTAGCGCCGACCACGATTTTGTTTCTGTCCTGCAAGAGGAATATGCTGACAAAATTATAGTCGAGCAAATAACGATAGCGGACCGACAGTGGTCATTTAATGCCTTTGCACTCGACGAACTGTTGAACGACAGAAATATAAATATTCATGGCAATATTAGCAGTATTATTTTTCCTACAATAGTTTGTTTATTGATTACTGTGATTTTTTCAGGGTGGGTGGTTTTGACGCAAAAGCGGGAACGTCTGCGCAAACAAATGACCGATAGAATACTGGACTCTCTGAACCTTGCCAACGACGCCACCCAAGCTAAAAGTGAATTTCTGGCCAATATGAGCCATGAGATCCGCACACCGATGAATGCCATTATTGGTCTGACCGATCTGGCTCTTCAGGGTGATCTATCAGCAAAAACACACGATTATCTAACTAAAATTGCCAGCTCGTCCCACTCCCTGCTACATCTCATCAACGATATTCTCGATTTATCCAAGATTGAAGCGGGTAAATTGGTGATGGAGCATAACGATTTTTTATTGCGAGATGTGTTTGATCGTCTTGCCATCCTGTTCAGTGCTAAAGTGGCCAGCAAAAATGTCGAACTGATCCTCTGTCTGTCGGAAGAGTGCCGCTATGAGCTCAACGGCGATAGCACCCGTCTGGAACAGGTGTTATTGAACCTGATTGGCAACGCCATTAAGTTTACCGATGAGGGAGAGGTTGAGGTCAAGGTCAGGACGGTGCAAGAGTCACTGGAACAAGTGACGCTGGAGTTTTCGGTACGAGACACCGGTATTGGCATGACCGAACAGCAGATGGCCAATCTGTTCCAAGCCTTTTCTCAAGCCGATAGTAGCACCACCCGTAAATATGGGGGTACGGGTTTGGGGTTGTCTATTAGCCTCAAGATAGTGGAGATGCTGGGCGGCCGTATCTGGGTCAAAAGTGAGCCTGGACGTGGCAGTGAATTTTTCTTCACAGCGGTATTTCGCCACCAACAGACTGAAGGGGTGCAGGATATGACCCCGCCGGAGGATATGGAATGGCTGCGGGTACTGGTTGTTGATGACAACGCCTCGGCTCGCCGGGCTTTACACAGTATTTTAAGCACCTTCCAGTTTGCCGTCACCGAGGTTAGCTCTGCGGTAAAGGCTGTGGAGGCGGTCACACACGCTGTAAACACCGGCAAACCATTTCAGTTGCTACTGGTTGATTTTTCAATGCCAGGCATGGATGGTATCGATACTATTCAACATCTGATGCCATTGGTACCACGACCACAGCAGCCCAAAGTCGTGCTCTTTACCACGACCAACCAGGATGAGACGCTGCGGACGCGTGGCCATGCTGCGGGAGTCAATGCCTATCTAGGAAAACCGCTCAACTGCTCACGGCTATTCGACACCATTATGGACGTATTTGGCAAGGATGTCGTCAAGGCCTTCCGACCCGGCCGAGACAGTATCGATCCGCTGCAAATCATTGATCAGATCGGTGGCGCACGGGTGTTGCTAGTCGAAGATAATGCCATCAATCAGCAGGTGGCGCGGGAGGTATTGGAAGGAATCCGTTTGGTAGTGGATTGCGCGGGAGATGGCCTGGAGGCCATTCGCATGCTGGAATCCTCCTCGTATGATATCGTGCTGATGGATATCCAGATGCCGACCATGGACGGTTACACCACAACCCAGAAAATCCGTTGTCAACCATGCTGGGCGGATCTGCCTATCATCGCCATGACCGCCGATGCCATGGCCGGGGATCGGGAGAAATGTTTGGCGATAGGGATGAACGGCTACGTGAGCAAGCCCATTTTCAAAAGAGAGTTATTTTCTACCCTCATGAAGTGGATCGCACCACAACAACGGCCTCTCCCCGTTCCAGCAGCGGTCAATCCACCGCAACAGGATGACACGTCGTTAGACATCCCTGATCTGGCTGGCGTTGATGTCGATGTAGCGTTGCGCCGCATCAACGGCAATCGTAAATTGTTGCGGGCCTTATTGATGGAGTTCCATCGTGACTTTGGTGATGCGGCCGCGAGGGTTCGGGCTCTGTTAGAGGGAGGCAAACGTCGAGATGATCGGGCTGCTGCTGCCAGCTTGGTGCATAAGCTCCGGGGCATAACCGGCAATATCTCCGCCATGGAGCTGTTTGATGCGACTAAAAATTTCGAGAAAGATATTATTGAAGGACGTGAGGAAACTTGGCCAGCATCGTTAACCGCTCTTGATCACGCTATGGCGCGGGTGATGACCGGGTTGGAAGAATGGATACAACAGGAGGTCGCCACCGCTCAAAGCAAAAAAACAGCGACGGCCGCTGTTGCTGGATCGCCAGACTTGGCCGTGCTGGCGCCGCTGCTGCAGGAGCTAGATAAACTGATCGATGGCAGTAGCAGCAAGGCTGTTGGGTGCTTTACCGCCATCAAAGAAGCACTCGACAGCGTGGAGAATGTCAGGGAGCTGCTCAGCCACTTAGACGAGAGTCTGGATAAGTTCGATTTTGAGGAAGCCCACGACCATCTAACAGCTCTCGCCCATCAACTCGGTATCGGTTTGGAGAACAACCATGACGCCCTATAAAATATTACTGGTCGATGATGTACCTGGCAATCTAAAGATACTGGAGGCCTCTATCAGCTCAGATTATGAGCTGTTCATGGCCACCAGCGGTGCCAAGGCCCTCAAAATCGTCGCCACCAATCCCCCTGATCTCATCTTACTGGATATTGAAATGCCCGAGATGAGCGGCCTGGAGGTATTAGAGCGGCTACGGGCCGATGAGTCCACCCGCGGCATCCCGGTGGTGTTTTTGACCTCAAAAGACACCAGTGAGGACATCGTCCAGGGGCTGAAGGCTGGTGCCTACTATTATCTGACCAAGCCATTTGATACCGAAATGCTGCGGCTGGTCATTGCCCAGGCTTTAGCAGATGATAACGCCTACGACTCTGCCTTACGGGATATGCAAAATAGCGCCGCGACCATGAAGTGGCTCAACCACCTCACCCATGGAGATCCATCGTCGGCCTAATGTTTCCGGTAGGGGATCGAAAAACGGAACTCGCTGCCACCGGGACCACTCGCCGCTAACCACAGCTGGCCGTGCATGAGCGTAGCAATCTGCTTGCATACGGCCAAGCCGATGCCGATCCCGCCTTGGTGCTGACTCAATAGATCGTCAGCCCCAGAGGTGAAGTGGCCGAATATCTCCTCTTGTCGCTCCGGCGCCACACCGCTGCCGCTGTCCCGCACTGCAAATACCAGTTGTTGACCGCACGGTGGCTCCGTGCCGGGATTGAAGAGCGCTTGCAGCTGCACCGATCCTGCAGCGGTAAACTTAAACGCATTGTCCAGTAACCGCACCAATATCTGTTGAATCAATCGGCTGTCCCCAAAAACCATTTCCGGGACATCGTCGGCAATGGTGATCGAAAATGCCAGATTTTTGCTTTGGTACTTGGTGCAGGTTTCCAAAGAGCTTTTATGCATCAATGTATGCAGATCAAGTGGAGCACGGCAGGTGTCGACCACGTGGGCGTCCAGTTTGACAAATTCCAAGACATCATCGACGATGGTGGTCAATTTTTGACCAGACGATAAAATCATCTCCGCATATTCGCGCTGTTGATCGACCAATTCGGCTGCCAAAAGATCGGAAAAGCCGACGATACTGGCCAGCGGCGAACGTAGTTCGTGGCTAATGATGGTCAGGAACCGGGTTTTGGCCAGATTGGCCACCTCGGCGGCTTGTTTAGCTTGCTCTAGTTCGATGGTCCGTTGCTGAACCAGTTCTTCCAGGTGGTTTTGGTATTGCTTGAGCATCAATTGGTTTTTGACCCGTAAGCGCACAACGGCCGGGTCGAAAGGCTTGGTGATATAATCCACCGCCCCCAATTCCAGACCGACGGTTTCTGCTTGGTCTTCCGCCATGACCGTAATGAAAATGATGGGAATATGTCTTGTTGCCTCGTCCGCTTTCAGACGTCGACAGACCTCAAAGCCGTCCATATCAGGCATGCGGATATCAAGCAGGATAATATCTGGCGCTAGCTCCGCAACCAACCGCAGCGCTACTTTGCCATCTGTAGCGGAAAAGGTGTGATAGCTGTCTTTTAACAACTCATCTAGTATCAATAAACTGGATTCCATGTCGTCAACCAATAACACCTTGGGCTTGTCCTGGTCAACCACACGCATGCTTCTCTCCTCCAAACCACTACCATTCGCACCCCTATGGCGCAGCTATAGTCATAATGCCATTTTAGTGCGATGAGCGTCAATGGTGACCAAAGAGTATAGCTGTCAACACAATGATTGCATAGAATCGGCTCAACATGGTACAATCCCGACTAACGGGGGGTTCCATGACAACGCAACCAGCAAGTGATTCCGTTCATGATATTCACGACCACTATTTTGGTGCGATGTTATCGTATCCAGACAATGCTGACGCTTTGGTGCGTGAGCTGTTACCAGCAGAAACGGTAGCCACTCTGACCAGTGACCCACCACAACCGGTCGACACCACCCATATCGATCAAGAACTACGTGACCATACCAGTGATAAACTCTTTTGGATTTAGATGAGATTGGCTTATCTTTGCGTGAAGCACCCATGGATTTCGTCTATCAGACACTCAGGTATTTATCAAAAACATTCAGAGATATGGATCATCCGGCCATGCAGCAAGTTATCCAGCAGGCCAGACCCAACATTTTTACCCGAATGGATCGATAAAAAAATTCTCGACGCTGACATGGACACTCTGACGAAGTGGACCGGTAGAGTGTTGAGTGCTCAGTCACCACAAGACATATTCGGTGAAGAGGCACAGGTAGTACACTGAAGAAGACGATCATGGTCCCAGTCGAGGCGTTTGCTGGCCTGTGAGTTCTCCATCATGGGGCAAGAATCTTTAAGGCCATCCGGATGGCTGAATCAAGCGTATGGCTACCCTCGGCAAAGGTCTTTCGCACCGCACCCTCAGCGTCCTGACGGCGATAACCCAAGTTGACCAGTGCCGACAAGACGTCGTCATGGAGTGAGACCGCAGTCGCCGCAACGGCAGTATGACTGGCAACAGCAGGCGGGTTACCGGAGCCGCTATGCAGCGCAATAACCCGCTCCTTCAATTCCAGGGCTAGGCGTTGGCCAATGCGCCGACCGATGCCAGGGATGCGCGCCAGAGCCGTGACGTCGCCCTGGGCGATGGCTGCCGTTAACGCTTCGGCACTGTAGCTGGATAAGGCGGCCAACGCCAACTTATTGCCCACCCCAGTGACGCTGTTGAGCAAGTTAAACAGCTCGCGCTCTTCTGGCCGACCAAAGCCATAAAGGTGGATGGCATCTTCACGTACTTGGGTGACGATGTGCAGTACCACGTTGTCGCCAAGCTCTGGTAGGGCACTGTAAGTGGTCAGAGAGATAAAGACCCGATAACCGACCCCAGCCACATTCAACACTAGGTAATCAGGCTTTTTTTCGACCAGACTGCCGCTCAACCAAGCAATCATGATGCAGCCACCAAGCGCTGCGCCGTAGCGGCGTGATGAATATGACAAACGGCCGCCGCCAACGCATCGGCTGCATCGGCGCGTGGTAACTCAGGCATGGCCAACAGCAGCCGCACCATCGCCTGCACTTGCTGTTTGTCAGCCCGGCCGTAACCCACCACCGATTTTTTGATCAGCAAAGCCGAGTATTCATGGACAGCGAGGCCACAATGGCTCACCGCCACCATCGCTGCCCCCCGGGCCTGGCCCAGTTTTAGGGCACTGGCCGCATTGCGGGCCATAAACACCTCTTCTATGGCTGCTACCACTGGCTGGTGGCTACCGATGACCTGCACCAACTGACGAAAAATTGCCGCCAATCGCAACGGTAACGGCGATTCGGCACTACTCGCTATCACACCATAAGCCACAGAGCGCAGCACAGAACCGTTTGCCTCCACCACTCCCCAACCGGTCACTGTCAAACCAGGGTCAACTCCCAACACGCGCAACCGGCTTACCCCAACTGGGCCATGATGTGATCTGGCAGGTCAAAATTGGCGTATGCCTTTTGGACATCGTCATAATCCTCCAGCAGATCCATCAGCTTGAGCAAATTTTCGGCTTTTTTGAGGTCATCAACGGTGACGCTGTCTTGCGGAATCATCGCCACTTCACAGGATATGGGTTGGTCAAAACCGGCATTAGCCAATGCCTCACGCACCTCTTCCAACCGCTCTGGCGTCGTTAGCACCTCCAGCGTTTCCTCATCAACCCGCATATCGTCGGCACCAGCCACCACGGCGGCCTCCATCAGGGCGTCTTCGTTCACGCCTTGAAATAAAATCTGCCCCCTCGCATCAAACAGATAGGCAACACAGCCACTGGTCCCCAAATTGCCGCCACAACGGCTAAAGATATGGCGGACGTCGGCAACGGTGCGGTTATTATTGTCGGTCAAGGTATCGACAATCACCGCAACACCACCCGGGCCATAGCCCTCAAAACGCACCTCACTGTAATTAGACCCTTCCAGGTTACCAGCCCCGCGTTTGATGGCTTTGTCGATGGTATCCTTCGACATACTCTGTGATCGGGCTGCTTGTACCGCTGTACGCAGACGCGGATTGGCGCTGATATCCTCGCCGCCAATTTTCGCCGCCACGGTGATCTCGCGGATTAATTTGGTGAAGATCTTGCCGCGCTTGACATCCTGGGCATCTTTACGATGCTTGATATTCGCCCATTTGCTGTGTCCTGCCATGATATCACTCTATTCCTGTTTTCAGATTTTAGACGGGTCCAAGCCCCCCATTCTACGACGAGAGACAATTGTTTTGCACGGTTTTTACTGAACCAGTGCCTTGATTTTTACCCAAAAAGGGTGTACCTTCGTCGTTTTCCCCTCACCCCCAATCCCCTCTCCCACAGGTGGAGAGGAGGAGCATGAAGCAGCTTCTTC
>JADGCM010000078.1 GCA_015228995.1 Magnetococcales bacterium | reverse complement strand
CGTTAATTTTCATCGATTCTTCTCTCAACAACTTCCAATCCCTGGTCAATGGCCTGCCCGCTGACCAAGAAGTCATCCTCCTTGATTCCAAGCGAGATGGTTTGGGGCAAATAGCCACCGCCCTCTCTGGCCGCAGCGGCTTGGATGCCATCCATCTCTTCAGCCACGGCTCGCCCGGGGCGTTGCAACTCGGCTCCCTCACGCTCAACTCGGCCAATCTGGCCAGCCACACCGCCGCTTTAGCAACCATCGGTGCGTCTCTGTCCGCTGATGGCGATCTGTTGCTCTACGGCTGCGATGTCGCCGCCGGCGATAGCGGCCTTGCCTTCATCAACGCCCTGGCCCGGGCCACCGGTGCCGATATCGCCGCTTCTAATGATCTGACCGGCGCCGCCCGCTTGGGTGGTGATTGGGATTTGGAGGTACAGAGCGGGGTGGTGCGGTTGCAGGGTGTTGCTACCGGTTTTGCTAGTTATGATGGGATGTTAGCGTTATCGACTTCTGATAATTTTAATGATAACATCTTAGATACTAGCTTGTGGATATCATCATCTGTTCGAGATGGTAGTATAACTGAAACAAATGGTGTTTTGGCTTTTTATGGTGGTGGTCGAATTGACCTAATTCCTCAATACAACCCTTCTATCGGGACAGTAACGATAGAAATGGATGTAATGAATATAGGCTCAGACGCCTCGTTCTACGTGGGTTGGAGAAACAATGGTATTTGGACTGGTGATGGTCTTCCAGGTGAAGGAATACAATTATCTGTATCTGATATATTTAATAGTATTAGTTTTGATAATCCAGTAAGTGGTAATCATAGCTCTGCTAGTATTAATGTAATTCAAGACCAATATTATCACATTAAAATTATTGATAATGGAATAAATGTTAGTATTTATGTAAATCAAGAATTGGTGATTTCAGCAACAGATAGTTTTAGTTCATCATCAACAAAGTTGATGATGATTGGTAGACCAAATGATGGTTGGATGAACAATACATCATATATTGATAATTTTACAATTATTCAGGAAGTAGGGACACTTGCTCCAGCAAATCTTGACCTCTCCGCTGCTGACGATACCGGCACCTCCAGCTCCGACAACATCACCAAAAACACCAGCGCCCTCACCATCAGCGGTAATGGCCAGGTCAATGCCAGTGTCACCCTGTTTGACGATAAAGACAATGACGGTATCATCGACAGTGGTGAGGCGTTGGCGACAGTGGCTGTTAGTGGCAACGGCAACTGGACGGTGGATTGTGCCTTGGCGGCCGGGACGCATACCATCAAGGCGATTCAGACCGATATCGATGGCAATAGCAGTGCGGCGTCGGCTGCCCTGATGCTGACAGTAGATAGCAGCGCGCCAACGGCACCGACCGGGCTAGATCTGGCGGCGGCGGATGATGGCGGTAGCTCCAATTCTGACAACGTCACCTCACAAACCAGCGGCTTGACCATTAGCGGCAGCGGTGAAACCGGTGCCCGATTGACGCTGTTTGAGGATCAGGACAACGACAATATCATCGATGCGGGCGAGTTGCGCGGCACGGCTGCTGTCACGGGTGGCGTTTGGAGCACCGATATCGATCTGATCACCAGTGGTAGCCACGCTATCAAGGCCATCCAGACCGATATAGCGGGTAATAACAGCGTGGCGTCGGCGGTATTGTCTATCGTCACCGGTACCCCTGCTACGGACATACCAGCCGGGTTGGATTTGGCCAGCAGTGATGACAGTGGGCCGTTGACCGATGATAATATCACCAGCCAAACGGGCAATTTGACCATCAGCGGTAGCGGCACCAACGGCATGACGGTGACGCTGTTCCGGGATGTCAATGGCAACGGCATTGTCGATAGTGGCGAGTCACTCGGTACCACCAGCGTCAGCAATGGCAGTTGGAGCAAAGATATCACCCTGGCTGCCGGCACGCATCGCCTACGCGCCGTCCAGGGGAGTGGCGGCAGCAATGGCACGGCCTCGCGTTCGCTGTCGGTGGTGGTCGATACCACGGCGCCAGCAACACCGACCGGCTTGGCACTGCTGAGCGATGACGATGATGGCCCCTCTAACAGCGATGGCAAAACCAGTAAAACGGCAGGGCTGACCTTTACCTGTAGCGGTGAGGTGGGCGCTGTGGTGACCGTTTTTGATGATAAAAACAACAACAAGACCCTGGACAGTGGCGAGCTGTTGGGCACGGCTACCATTACCCAAGGCGGTTGGCTGTCCAACATTGCCTTGGCAGCAGGCAGCCATAGCCTGCGGGCCCTACAAACCGACCGTGCTGGTCATGCCAGCGCTGCCTCCGATGCCGCCTTGACCGTGGTCGTGGTCAACGATGGTAACGATACCCTGGCCACGGCCCTTAATCTCGGCAGTTTCAGCACCGGTCAGGGCAGCACCTTTAACGATTTTGTCGGCACGGCCGATGGCAACGACTATTACCGGTTTACTACCAGCAGCAGCAGTCAATGCGCTTTGTTCCTGATGGGGATGTCGGGCAATGCCGACCTGCAACTTCTCAACAGCAGCGGCAATGTTGTCACCGAAAGCAAGCGCAGTGGTGCCAACGATGCCGTCGGCCAAGACAACTTGCCGGCCGGTAGTTACTACGTGCGGGTGTTTGGCAGCGTCGATAGCGCTTACACCCTGGCCCTGTCATTGACCGCTGCTGTCAGCCCCTCGGCATCACTCAGCCGCCGCTTGAGTCGGGGGGTGCAAGCGGCCATGCAGGAGGATGGGGTAACGGTGGTATCTGGCGGGGCCGCTACCGGTGGCTTCCTAACCGTGCCGCCGCGTGATAAGATGGCGTTGTTGACGGGCGAGAGTTGACATCGCACCCCTCACCCCCCGACCCCCTCTCCCACAAGGGGAGAGGGGGAGGCATGATATTGTTTTTACCCCCATCTCTATTCATAAAAACGGGTTTGGGTGAGGGTGGAGAGGTCGCTTCGTGCTCCCCCTCTCCCCTTGTGGGAGAGGGGGTCGGGAGGTGAGGGTTCATAAGGCCGGGGTGAGGGAAGACCGAGGTTACCGCCATGATGTCACAGTTTGCTCAGGAGAATATTTACAGAGGTCGGCAAGAAGGCGAGTCGTCGATTTTGATCCGGCAGCTGCGGCGCCGTTTTTCTGATTTGCCCGGCTGGGTTAAACCGAAGGTCTTGAGTGCTGACACGGACGCGTTGGAGCAGTGGAGCGACCGCATCCTCGACGCCCAATCACTCCAAGATATTTTTGGTGACGAAACGCAATTAGCCAATTAAACTGGATATTTGATGACGATACCAGCGGCTGGCGATGCCATCCACGATATTCACGACCACTATTTCGTGGCGTTACTCTCCTACCCAGATCACGCCGATGCCCTGGTGCGTGAGCGTCTGCCTGCGGAAGCGGTGGCAACCCTGACCAGTGCCCCTCCGGAACCGGTCGATACCACCTATATTGATCAGGAGTTACGTGATCATATCAGCGACCGGATGTTTCGTGTTAGGAGCACCACCCAGCGAGAGTCGTTGATCTATTTGGTCTTTGATCACAAAAGTTCCCCCCATCGCCAGATGGCGTGGCAGTTTCTGCGCTACACGATGCGTGCCCTGGAGCAATGGGTGCGGGATAATCCGCACTGGGTGACATTGCCGCAGATTGTGCCGATACTGATTTATCATGGTCAACGCGAGTGGCACATCGCCGACGAGCTGCTGGCTTTGGTAGAGGCTGAGCCATCGTTGCGACCTTATCTGCTTAATTTTCGTTTTCTAGTCGTAGATTTGAGCCGCATTGATGACAACGATTTATCCAACTGTGCGTCGTTACGAGCCGGCCTATTGGCGCTGAAATATGCCTTTCGTGAACAGCAACAGCCACGGGTCTTGGAGCAGATTGGTTTAGCGTTGCGTCAAGCACCGATGGCTTTTCTGTACCAAACCCTCAAGTATTTATTGCAAACATTCAAGAGCCTGAACCGATCAGCCATGCAACGGGTGATTCAACAAGCTCGGCCCTCTATCCAGCCGCAGGAGGTTACCGCTATGATGTCACAGTTTGCCCAGGAGAATATTTACAGAGGTCGACAAGAAGGTGAGTCGTCGATTCTGATCCGCTTACTGCGGCGCCGTTTTTCTGATTTGCCCGGCTGGGTTGAACCGAAGGTCTTGGGTGCTGACACGGACGCGTTGGAGCAGTGGAGCGACCGCATCCTCGACGCCCAATCACTGCAAGATATTTTTGGTGACGAAACACAACCGACCTACTGAATAGCAGGAAATTCATAATGTCCGTTACCGCTCTCGATCTCGCTGCTGTTGACGATACGGGTATTTCTACCAGCGACAACCTCACCGCGCAAACGGGCGGTCTGACTCTCAGTGGCAATGGTCAGGTCAATGCCAACGTCACCCTGTTTGATGACAAAGACAACGACGGGGTCATCGATAGTGGTGAAGCGTTGGCGACGGTGGCTGTTAATGGCAACGGTAACTGGATGGTAGATTGTGCCCTGGCGGCCGGGGCGCATGCCATCAAGGCGATCTCGACCGATGTCGATGGCAATAGCAGTGCGGCGTCGGCTGCCCTGATGCTGACAGTCGATACCAGCGCACCAGCGGCACCGACTGGGCTGGATCTGGCGGCAGAGGACGAATCCGTTTTTGACAATATTACCTTACAAACCAGCGACTTGACCATTAGCGGTAGTGGCGAAACTGGTGCCCGTGTGACACTGTTTGAGGATCAAGATAACGATAACATCATCGATGCGGGTGAGTTGCGCGGCACGGCTGTTGTCTCCGGTGGCGTTTGGAGTACGGATATTGACTTGGTCACCAGTGGCACTCACGCCATCAAGGCGATCCAGACCGATGCGGCGGGCAATCCCAGCGCGGTGTCGGCGGTGTTGGTTATTGGGACGCTCCTTAACAGCACAACCGACGATACGGCGGTGGCGGCGCCGGCTGGGTTGAGCTTATTGGCCGCTGACGATAGCGGTCTGGTGGGCGATGGCGTCACCAATAAAACGACCGTCACGGTGACCGGTGCGGGCGAGGTTGGGGCGAAGGTAACGTTGTTTGACGGTTCCAGCCAAAAGGGGACAGCCACCGTCGGGGCAGCGGGTAACTGGAGTATTAGGGTATCGGGGTTGAGTCAGGGGCTGCATGCGTTGACGGCGACGCAGCTAGTCAGTGGCGTCAGCAGTGCCGCATCTGATGGGCTGTTGGTCAGCATCGATACCACGGCACCACCGGTGGCGACCGGGCTGGACTTGGCCGATGAAGCTGATCTGGGCTTCTTGACCACGGACAATATCACCGCTGCTACCGGGGACTTGACCATTAGTGGTAAGGGCGAGGCCGGGGCCACGGTGACGCTGTTTGCCGACAAAAACAAGAATGGTCGTTGGGACAGCGGCGAGTTTAAGGCGGCATCCGCCGTTGTGGTCGATGATGAAGGCAACTGGAGTGGCGTCTTTGAGACCTTGACCGGCGGCACCCACAGCATCGTCGCGGTGCAGACCGACTTGGCGGGCAATGTTGGTAAGGCTTCGACCGCACTGAGTGTGGTGGTGGATCCCACGCCACCAGCAGCACCGACTAAATTGGACTTGGTTGCTGCGGACGATACCGGTGCCAGTAGCAGCGACAATGTCACCGGCGTGACTGAAAACCTGACCATCACCGGTGTCGGTGAAAAAGGGCTTCAAGTAATGTTGTTTACGGAGACCGAAGGGGAACTGGGCGAGGCCTTGGCAACGACCACGGTCACCAGCAAGGGGACTTGGTCGGCGGATATCGCGGCGTTGCAGCTTGGTGACCATGTGATCAGGGCCAAGCAGATGGATTTGGCCGGTAATCTGGGTCCGGCATCGGCGCCGTTGAACCTGAAAGTAATTGAGATTCTGCCGACAGATCCGCCCCCCGCGCCGACTCTGCTGGCCGCCGATGATACCGGTATTGCGACCATGCCCGATACCCTGAGCGATGGTGTTACTAGTAAAAACAAAGCACTGACCATCACCGGTGCCGGGGCGATTGCCAACACCAAGGTGACGCTGTTTGAGGAAGGGGTGACAAAGGCGATTGGTACCGCTACGGCTACCGCTGCTGGGGCTTGGAGCGTCAAGATCGCCAGCTTGGCCAATGGGGCCCACACCTTCAAGGCAACCCAGGTGGGGGACGGTGGCGTCAGCGCCAAGTCAGAGGGGCTGTTGGTATCGGTGGATAGCAGCGTCCCGGGTGCGCCGGCTGGCCTGCAGGTAAATGAATTGATCGGGGCCAGCCAGACCTTGGCAACCGGTGTTGGAGTGGCGATCACCGGTAGCGGTGACAATGGCGCGGTCGTAACGGTGTTTAATGATCTCAACAAGAACAGCAAGCTGGACACGGGCGAGTTGTTGCCAACTGCTGAACCTGTCGTGGTCGTAGATGGGACATGGCGTGCCGACGGCATCAACCTCTCTGGCGGTACCAACTCCGTCAGGGCCTTCCAAACCAGTTTAGCTGGTCATGTCGGCAAAGTATCAACAGCGGCGTTGACGGTGATTGTTACCACTCCGGGTGGCTTTGATCTGGCTACCGATGACGATAGCGGTGTTTCTAAGAGTGACAATATCACCAGCAAGGGTGAAGGCTTGACCTTGTCGGGTACCGCTACCAACGGTGCTACCCGCGTCAATATATTTATCGACGGTGAGGAGGTGGCCAGCGCACCCGTGTCAAAGGGGCTGTGGCGGATGACGGATTTTTCATTGACCTCCGGCAGCTATAGCATCACCGCCACCCAGACGACTAACGATGGCGACAGCGAGCCCTCGATACCGTTCCTGTTGGTAGTGGATCAAGAAAGGCCAGAGGTGGCACCGACCGAGTTGGCGGTAGCTGGTGCGACCAGACTGGAAGACGATAGCTTTATCACCAACAAGACGGCTGGGTTGGTGATCTCGGGTGCGGGTAGTGAACCGGGTGCGGGGATCATTCTGCTGGAGAACAACAAGAGCATCGGTACCGGTGTTGCCGACAGTGCCGGGGCTTGGAGCGTTACCCTGACTAAAATCAGCAATGGTCGGCATGAGCTGTTGGCACAGCAGACCGACATAGCGGGCAATGCGGGGCCGGTGTCAAGTGAGGCGTTGGTGTTTACGGTGGATGGTGTCGTCCCAGCGGCGCCGACTAAGCTGTTCTATAGTTCCTCGACCAATATTGTCAGTGGTCGGGGTGAGGCTGGGGCCAGTCTCGTCTTGTTCAACGATGTCAATAATAACAGTCGGGTGGATACCGGCGAACAAATTGGCGCAACGATCACCGTTGGTGAGAGCGGCAGCTGGAGCAGTGTCGCTATAACAGATGCTTTGCCGGCGGGGAGATATACCGGCATTCGGGCCATTCAGACCGACTGGGCGGGTAATGTCAGCAAAGCCTCCGGGGCCTTGAGTGTGACACTGACGGCAGCGAGCCTGACGCGGGCGTTGCAGAGTTATATTCACCCCTTACCCCCAGCCCCCATCTCCCACTCTTCACTCTCTCTACTTGTGGGAGAGGGCAAGGTAGGGGGGGCGATAGATGACCGGATGACGTTGTTGACAGGATAAGCCCTCTCCATAAATGGAGATTGGAGTAAAAACGGTATCATGCCTCCCCCTCTCCCCTTGTGGGAGAGGGGGTCGGGGGGTGAGGGGTGCATGGTGATGCCTTGTGGGAGGAGTAGGGTGATGGGTATACGAAAGACGCTACCTCGTTCAGAATATCCCGCTTTAAGTGGAAAGCCGCTGCCTGCCATGCGGTCTAGGCTGAACAGTTACGCAAAAAATTATGGTGCTACCAGCTTGAGTGTTTCTCCCCCAGCCTTAACCCCTCCAACAACTCCCTAAAATCTGCCGGCAAGGGGGATTT
>JADGCM010000077.1 GCA_015228995.1 Magnetococcales bacterium | reverse complement strand
CTAAAATTGGGGTACTGGGATTGAATGGGGCTGGCAAGTCATCGCTGTTGCGGATCATGGCCGGTATTGATCGTGACTTCAATGGCGAGGCCTCCCCAGCACCGGGCATTCGCATTGGTTATTTACCACAAGAACCGTCACTCGACGCCAGCAAAAGCGTACGTGGCAACGTTGAAGAGGGGGTGGCCCCCATTAAGGCCCTGCTGGATCGCTTCAACGATATCTCGATGAAATTTGCCGAAGTGCAGAACGACGATGAGATGAACGCGCTGTTGGCCGAGCAGGGTGAACTGCAAGAGGCCATCGACCACGCCGACGGTTGGGAGTTGGATCGTAAATTGGAGATCGCGGCCGATGCCCTGCGCATCCCGCCCTGGGACGAGGCGGTCACCCACCTTTCGGGCGGCGAAAAACGCCGCATCGCCCTCTGCCGTTTGTTGTTATCGGCACCGGATATGTTGCTGCTCGACGAACCGACCAACCATCTTGATGCCGAGTCGGTCGCTTGGCTAGAGCGCTACTTGCAGGAATATTCGGGCACAGTGGTAGCCGTCACCCACGACCGTTATTTCTTGGATAACGCTGCGGGTTGGATTTTGGAATTGGATCGGGGCCGGGGCATTCCTTGGCAGGGCAATTACTCCTCCTGGTTGGAACAAAAAGAACAGCGGCTGTCCCAAGAAAAACGCGAAGACGATGCCCTGCGCAAGCGGCTACAAACCGAGCTGGAGTGGGTGCGGGCAGCACCGCGCGCCCGACAAGCCAAAAACAAGGCCCGTATCAATGCTTACGAGGAGTTAGCGGCACGCCATCGCGACCAACGACGAGAGACCAATAGCCTGTTCATCCCGCCGGGGCCACGGTTGGGCGAGATCGTCATCCAGGCCACCGACCTGTGCAAAGGGTTTGGCGATCGGCTGTTGATTGATCATCTCTCTTTCACCCTGCCGCGTGGTGGTATTTTGGGGGTGATTGGCGCCAATGGCTCGGGTAAGACCACTTTCTTGCGGATGCTAACCGGTGAGGAGCAGCCGGATAGTGGCACGTTACGCTTGGGGGATGCGGTCGTGCTCACTCATGTCGATCAAAGCCGCGAGGCATTAGACCCGGAAAAAACCGCTTGGGAGGTGATCTCCGATGGTCAGGAGATGTTGCAACTGGGAGATCGCAGCATCAGCTCACGCACTTATGCGGCGTGGTTTAATCTAAAGGGAACCGACCAGCAGAAAAAATGTAAGGTGTTATCAGGCGGTGAACGCAATCGGGTCCATTTAGCGCGTCTGCTGCGTAAAGGGGGCAATCTGCTGCTGCTTGACGAACCAACCAACGATCTGGATGTGGAGACGTTGCGCTCCCTTGAGGAAGCCATTCTTGAATTTCCGGGCAGTGCGGTGGTCGTCTCCCACGACCGCTGGTTTTTAGATCGGGTCGTGACCCATATTTTAGCCTTTGAAGGGGAATCACAGCTGTTCTTCTTTGAAGGCAACTACCAAGAGTACGAGGCAGATCGTCATAAACGTCTGGGAGCGTCCGCTGACCAACCCCACCGTATTCGCTACAGAAAGTTGCAGTAGTACGTGCAATCAGCTGGTATGTTTTTAGGGCTAGAATTTATATGAATACCCCACCGACCGCGTTTGACTTGCTGCAATCGGCTCAGCAGCTGATGGTTGGTCAGCAATATGTGCAGGCCGTGGAGCTATGCAAAAAAGTGCTGAACCAGGAGCCAGAACGGGCTGATGCTTGGTGTTTATTGGGTATCATCTATCAACGGCAAGAAAATTTAACGGGTGCTGTTGATTGCTATCGTCATGCCTTGGCCTACGCACCTGAGGACTACGCTGAACCACTTAATCTATTGAGGCATGTAAAACAGTCTGTATTTAATCAAATGGAGCATTATGCGGCGTTGGCCATGCTCGTGGTACAGCCAGAGGCCTATCAGCAATTTGATAGTACCGTACAAGATGGGCCTTTCCGTGGCATGCTAATTCACGACTACGCTCGAACGCCGGCATCTTTCACTGCTGCTTATGAGGGTACGGGCAAGCTGTTTGGTCACTATGAGAGTGAATTACACGTGTGGATCCAGGAGGCTATCCAGTCCAACCTATACAAAGCAATTGCCAATATCGGTTGCTTTGAGGGGTATTATGCTGTTGGTTTTGCCCGGTCCATGCCGGATGTTTCTGTCTATGCTTTTGATGCCAATGAGGAGGTACAACGAGTTTGTTCTCGCATGGCTCTTGCGAATGGTGTTGCTGACCGTGTTCATGTATCGGGCCTCTGTTCTGGTGAGCGGTTACAACAATTGGCTGTAGAGCACGGAAAAATCCTGATTTTTATTGATTGTGAAGGATGCGAGGAAGATCTGTTAGACCCAGAGTTGGTGCCAGCGTTGGTACATTGCGACATGATTGTGGAGTGCCACGATTCTCACGATCACCCCATTACTCCCCTACTGTTCAATCGTTTCAGAACCAGTCATCAAATCGATTCTGTTGAGCAAGGTGGGCGCGATCCGAATAAGATTGCTTTCTTGCGTAACTTATCGGAACACTTCCGTTGGAATGCCATGTGTGAACGCCGTCCAGAGGTGATGCACTGGCTTAGATTGACAGTTCTGTCGGCGCCCGATTGAACAACGTGGTAAATTGGCTGAAGCAAGGGCATGACCATCATGTGCAGGGTCGTCACGGCGATGCTGCGCGCTGTTATCGCCGTGCCCTGGCGATTGAGACGGATGTTTTCGATGCCTGGAATAATCTGGGCGCCCTGGAGTTTGCCCGAAATCACCTCGTTGCGGCAGCGTTTTGTTTTGCGCAGGCGGTCGATTGCAACAGCCATTGTGCCGAAGGCCATTATAATTTAGCCACGGTGTGGTCACGTCAGGATAAGTTACCCCAAGCGATTGCACATTACGAGTACGCACTGGCCTTGCAACCGGATAATGTCACCATCGCCAGCCTGCTGATCCAAACATTGATGCGGGTGGCCAAAAGTGGCGCTGCTGATGAGACCTCTCTTCAAGTTGCACAAAATTGCTATAACCGGGTGTTAGCGCTGCAACCCGATCATGTCGAGGCCCGTATCCAAATGGGCCTGCTACTGATTAGCCAGGGGCTTTGGGCAGATGCCAGCGCCTGTTATCAAACCATAGCGGACCTATCCCAGCACTCCGATGACCAGTTATGGCAGATGGGGAGTCAGTCTTATTATCAGGGTCAGCTCGACACAGCGCTGTTCGCCTTAGTCGGTCTGATTGCCAGACAACCCGACCACATCATCGCCCAGCACTACCTCGGACTGGTGCTGTCACAACGCGGTGATCTGATTCAAGCCGAGCAGTGTATCCGTCTGGCCCTGGCCCAACAGCCAAATTATGCGGCTGCCTGGCATAGTCTCGGGTTCATTATGGAAAACCAACAGCGTTGGTCCGAATCAATCCCTTGTTACGAACAATCGGTGCGGCTGGACCCAAACACCGGCCACTATTTGGTTAATTTAACAGCGGCTATCTATCGGCAGTATAACCATACCTATCAGGGCAACCCGTCACTCGATTTCTACCAGTCACACATTGTCCGTTTGGAACACTACCTGCGTCGAGCAGTGAGCATGGCCCCCACCGATGCTGCTGCCACCAATGGGCTGGCATTTGTATTGCGGGAACAAAATCGCTTTGATGAGGCCATTGCGTGTATTCGTCATACCATCGACATCGCCCCCGCTTCCCATGCCTTTTTTATTCACGCCTTTATGTTACTGTCGTTGGGTCGCTACCGGGATGGTTGGCCACAACTAACCTGGAGTTGGTATCAAGAATCTTGCCGCCACCATATCATGGCTGGACTGGCGCTCAACCCCCGTCACCCCCCGTGGGATGGTCAACAACCGATCGGCAAGCGGCTGTTGCTGATTGCCGATCAGGGGGTGGGCGACTCGCTGCTCTATCTGCGTTACGCGACCCTGTTGGCCCAACAGGGGGTAGAGGTGATTGCTGCTGTTCATCCCTCCAGTATGGCATTGGCTAGCACTGTACCAGGAGTACAGCAGGTTTGTCTGCGCAGCGGTCCTTACCCAGACCATGATGGCTACTTACCGCTGTTATGTTGTCCCCACCTATTCCAGACCGACTTGGACAGTGTACCGCAAAACATCCCCTATCTGTTCGTTGATGCCCGCGCCCAGCACTACTGGCAACAGCGGTTGGGAGTCAAGAGACGTCCACTACGGGTCGGCTTGGCTTGGTCCTCTTCAGCGAGTTATGTCTGTGATTTTCACCGCTCGATCCGTGACATCCTCCTCTTACAACCCCTATTCGCAGTCGATGATGTCGAATGGATCAGCCTACAAGTTGGACCACCGGCACAGTGGTTACAGCGTTTGCCTGGTACCGATATTCTTGATCTATCTGAAGAGATTCACGATTTTATGGACACAGCGGCCATCATCTCCTTGACCGATTTGGTCATCTGTGTCGATGGATCGGTAGCCCATGTGACCGGGGCATTAGGTCAGCCGTTGTGGGTGTTATTAGGGGATGTGCCCGACTGGCGCTGGTTGCGTCAAGGTGAGCATACGCCATGGTTTCCCACGGCACGTCTGTTTCGTCAACAGATACCAGGCGATTGGGGCGAGGTGATCACCCGCCTAGCACAGGCACTACGTGGACAGGTGCCACCACACCTAACCGTGGTCGATTAGCATAATTTATTATGTCTTTATTGGAATAGTTGAAGCCCAGCGCCGATATGACAGATGTCCGGAAATACTCGGGATGATATCGTCCCGTTTGGGGAGCTGTACCCCTAAAAGTCTAGGTTTGAGAAATTACCTTGCTTTTACAAGGTGGTGTGGCGTCCTGTACGGGAATCGAACCCGTGTTGCCGGCGTGAAAGGCCAGTGTCCTAGGCCACTAGACGAACAGGACATACCGTAAACACGGCGACACTGTACAGAACATCACCCTTGTGCGCAATGGAAAAAATGACAGCTTGGTCCCTAGCCCATTCTTAACGCCAGCGCCGCCACACCGGCCTACCCCTTGATGGCAAAGCCCTCTTCCAGCACACCGAGCATGCGCCGCCGCTCACTTTCTAGTGCGGTGCTGGAGAGGTGTTGTAGATCAATCGCCTGTAATGGCAAACCGGCCGCTAATAACCGACCGCGCAGTTCGCCGATTTGCTGGCGCAATGCCGCCAACCCTTGCTCTTCCTCGGCGGCAATGGCAACCAGTAATCGACCGTTACCGGCCGACAGGCGGGCCTGGACCCGACCTAAATCGGTCATCGCCAACGACAGCATCACCGTCACCATTTCAGTGGCCTCGTCCTGAGATTGGCCTGACTTGGATGACTGGTAGCGACTGCCATAACGCCAGATCGCCTCTCCCCAACCGCCGTCATCCAACAAGAACAGACGATAACCGGCAAGCACGGAACCGTCATGATCGGTTAGCGATAGCGATGGCAGCAGTGTCTGCAGGGAGAGCAGATCACCCAGCTGCGTCAACGTGGTGTGAACTGTGGTCAGAGCAGTGTTGGCGTTACGACTACCCGCAACCACACTGTCGGGGAGTTGCTCCATATCCGTCTGTAACTGGGCCAATGTCAAGCGCAATTGTTGGATAGAGTCACTACTCTCCGTGATCAACTGGCTCGTACTCAGCAGCTGTGTCACGGCCGTCATATCGCCCTGCAACAGCGGCTCTACCTCCAGTGTGGGCAGGCTCTGCTGTACGGCTCTTATGAGTTGCGAACGTTGTGCCGCCGGCAGTCCACCTTGCTGCGTCTGGAGTAGGTTAACCAAGCGTACCAACGCCTCTGGGGCCCGTGCCACCGTTTGGATGG
The DNA here is from genome assembly GCA_015228995.1 of Magnetococcales bacterium. GTDB lineage: Bacteria > Pseudomonadota > Magnetococcia > Magnetococcales > JADGCH01 > JADGCH01. Next base: position 2,226 of record JADGCM010000077.1, on the reverse strand, counting down.
TGCTATCTGCCAGTTGGGTGGCCATGGAGGATTCACTGCTAACCAGACGCAAGGTAACCTGGGGAACGGTCTGGGACACCTCCAAGCTGACCCGATCACCGACCATAAGGGCTCCGGCGGCCAAATTGGCGCCACCGGCGAAGGTGATTACCGCACCATCCGCCAGACGCAAACTCCCTTGACCGCTGCTGCTGTCGATACTCAAGACGCGGCCAACGAACAGATCGCCAACCGCCAACTTGAGCTGCTGAACGAGGTCCAGTGCAGAGGCGGCGGAGGTAACAGATAGAAGGCTATATTGTGGTGAAGGCTGTTGCGAAGGCGCAAGAGCGGTAACGCTGGCCATCAGACATCATCGTGTATCATCGGGGGGCTCTGATCTTTGGGATTGTCACGCGATAACATGCTCTTGATCAGCCCGACCTCTTCCACGGTCAGACCGGTACTGGAACTGACATGCTCCTCATCAACGCCATGCCCCAACAGCAGCCGCGCCTCACGATAGGCATCGTCAAAGCCCAATACCGGCGGAGCACCATGATCGGAACCCTCCTGGCGCGCGAACAAGCGAATGCCACTACGCAACTCATCAAATTCTGGTTTGATACGATCCGGAATATTTTCTATATCGACCAGCAAGCGTTCTTCCAAGGCATTAATCCGTTCTATGATCCGTCCAAGAACAGCGGCAGACCCCTGTTTGCTGGCCTCTCCTACCGCACTGCTGCAACGCTCCCCAATGGACTCAACCTCTTGCAACAACGGCTCTACTAACTGCCTCGCGTCACAGCAAACCGTGGCGGGTTGTTGCTGCTGTTCTAGAGCACGATCTCGCTCAACACGCCACTCGTCTTGCAATCGGCGCACCTGCAGGAACACCAAGGCAACGCCCATGTAGAGAACAATGAAGCACACAATGACAAGGAAATTCCAGATTGTCATACCCCCCCCAGAACGTGCGCTACTAGAGTGTCAATCTAAGCTTGCGCTGCCAAACATTGCGTGGGCATTGTAGCGTATCACATCGTAAATGGGTAGGTTTTGCAATGCTCAGGAAGCTCTTCTTTTTTTCTTGAGGATCAACTCGCGGTTCATGCGGGCGCGAATGCGTAGTGTCGCCTTGCTATGCAGCTGCGAAATACGCGATTCAGTTAGGTTAAGTACGGCACCAATCTCGCCCATCGTCAACTCTTCGAAGTAGTAAAGCGTGATCACCAGCCGCTCTTTTTCCGGCAGACCCTCAATCGCCTGCCCCAAGACAGCACGCAGCTGCGTCAACCCCAATTTTTCAATTGGGTCAACCGTATTATCGTCAGCCAGTACATCCAGAGAGTCCCACTCTTCATCTTCGGAGTTAGGACGCAAATCTTCCAACGAAATAATCGATACTCCACGAATCTCGTCCAGCTGCTCGTATAGCTCTTGTAGCGATATACCCAGTTTGACCGCAACATCACGATCTTCTGCCGGACGCCCGTAGTGAGATTCGAGTTCTTGATAGGCTCCCTCAATTAGACTAGCAGCCTGGCGGATCGCACGCGGTACCCAATCCATGGCCCGTAATTCGTCAAGGATAGCGCCGCGCACCCGAAACTCAGCATAAGTCTGGAACTTGATGCCACGGTCCGGATCGAACTTGGACACCGCGTCAATCAGCCCTAAAATACCGACCTGGTAGAGGTCGTCAACATCAACCGAACTGGGCAGTCGCATGCAGATACGATTGGCTACATATTTGACCAGCGGGGCATAGCGCAGAATCACTTCATCGCGGGAGGTCCCATGCCATGTTCCGGCCACGTTATCGGTCATGCTGTCAGTCACCTCTACCTCAATCTATATCTGCCCAATCTATTCTGCCGATTCCGACATCAGTGGTTCGTCCAATACTTGGCGCCAGAAAAATGTCGGGCGATTGCCCTCCAATTGGTTTATCTGCCGCAGCTGCAGGATATTGTCAGCCAACCGCTTGAACACCTGCATATAGGGGAGTGCTGTATCGCTGCTCCATTGGTTGTTGCGTACCGCCCGTGCCAGCTGGTCGTCACGGGGAATAGTGCCCATGTAGTGCAGCCCGACATTGAGAAACCGCTCAGCGGTCTGGTGAATGACACGGTAGACCTCCTTGCCCTCTCGTTCCGCAACCGTGGCATCGACCTGGTTGACAATCAAATCGAAATGCGCAATGCGATGGTTGACAAACATCACCTTGATCAAGGCATAAGC
>JADGCM010000076.1 GCA_015228995.1 Magnetococcales bacterium | reverse complement strand
GGGATGGTTAGCCCGTGGAGGCCACCGAGATCATAGCCAGCGCCGCGGCGGCGTTACGGTTGGAAGCTGAGGCGGTTGTTGCAGCGGCGTCGCGGCTGGACGAGCGTTTTGTGGCGGCCATACGGCTGTTGCTAGCCTGTCGCGGTCGAGTGGTCGTAACCGGTATGGGCAAATCCGGCCTCATTGGGCGTAAGATAGCGGCGACGTTGTCTAGCACCGGAACGCCCGCCTTATTCCTCCATCCCGCCGAGGCAAGCCACGGCGATATCGGTATCCTTACCTCATCAGATTTAGTGTTAGCCCTGTCCAACAGCGGCGAGACCTGGGAATTACTCACCTTACTGCCGAGCATCAAGCGGCTGGGTGTGCCGCTGGTGAGCCTCATTGGTCGGCCTCACTCAACCTTGGCGCGTATGAGCGATGTGGTGCTGGATGTTGCCGTGGCCCGTGAGGCCTGCTCGCTGGGGTTGGCTCCTACCAGTTCGACCACCGTGGCATTGGCGATGGGGGATGCGCTGGCGGTAGTGTTGTTACAGCAGCGTGGTTTTAGACAGGAACAATTTGCCCTGTTGCATCCAGGTGGGCATTTGGGACGACGGCTGCTGCTGCATGTCTCTGATCTCATGCTGTGTGGCGAGGACATCCCATTGGTGCAGGGCAGTGATTTGGTGCAGCAGGCACTGTGGCAAATGACGCGTAAGCATCTAGGTATGACGGGTGTCTTGGATGAGGAGCGGCGGTTGGTCGGTATTATCACCGACGGCGATATACGGCGCCATCTCGAAACAGATGCGGCTCTGTTGTCTCGGCACAGTGCCGCTATCATGACCGTTAATCCGAAAAAGATTGCTGGAGATGCCTTAGCAGTAGAGGCTTTGCGCTGCATGGAGAGTCACAAAATTACCTGTTTGTTTATCGTCGATGATGTCGGAATGGTGACAGGTGTCATACATTTGCATACGTTATTGTCAGCCGGTTTAGGTAATCAGGACCTATCAGAATGAGGCGTTATCGCAAGTATTTGTTTTTAATCAGTTCTGGAATAATTGTTGCAATTGTGGCATGGAAGTTGTATAACCCGGAGGGTAGAGGGAGTGATGCGGGTGTGCCAGAACAGCAACAGCAGCAACCGAGTCGTTTGCAGCTGACCGGTATTCACTTGGTGCAATACGATGGTGATGTGGTTCGCTGGGATATGCGTGCCGAACGGGCGATCCATCAAGCTGACGATGTGGTTGCGGTGTCCCAGCCCGATTTGACCATCTATCGGCGTGTGGATGAACGCAACGATGGCGGGGATCTATCCATCGCCGCTTGTGGTGGACGTGTGGAGCAGGAGACGCGGGCGATGACCTTTTCGGGTGCGGTGCATGCCAACGACGAGCAGGGTCATCTGTTGTTGACCGAGCAGCTTCATTTTGATCCCAAGCGGCAGCTATTGCACACGCCGTCGCGTTTTGTCTTAGAGGGGAGTAAAGGTCGTCTGTCGGGAGTGGGGTTACAGCTCAATCCAGAGAATCGTTCGGTGAGTGTGCTGAAACAGGTCAGGATTGTGATACCGAAGGGATGGAAGAGTCTTGTCTAGTCGCAGCACTTGGTATGGTTGCAGCGTCGTGTTGGTGCTGTCGAGCATATGGATTGATCGCTGCTGGGCGGCTGGTCCAGTTCGTGCGCCTGCTGCTGAGCGTTCGCCTCTGGTCATTACCTCAGACCGTCTTGAGATGAGTGAGCGCGACCACCAAGCCGTTTTTTCTGGGCAGGTGCGGGTGGTCGAGGGGGAGCTACAACTAAGCGCGGATCGTATGGTGGTGCTGCTGTATGGTGGTGCCGGTGCACCAACGGCGGCACGCAAGAAGGGTGGGGGACAGCAGTCACAGTCGTCCCAGGTCCGTGAGTTACGTGCCGATGGGCGGGTGGTGATGCAGCAATCCACCAGTCGTGGTGAGGCGGATCGGGCTGTCTATAAGGTGACCGAGCGGACGCTCACTTTGATTGGTGAGCAGCGGCCGGCGCTGGTGCAGCGTGGACAAGATCGCTTGGAGGGAAGCCAGATTTTGGTTGTTCTGACCAACGACCATCGCGTTGATCGGCTATCGGTGCAGGGCAGCGACAAGAGGCGGGTGGCGGTGCGTCTCATGCCATCTTCGCCAGTTGCTGTTGCGCCAGCGGCTGAGCAGCCAGCGGCTGAGCGGTGAGCGGATCTGACCAGCAGTTGCTGGAGGCGCGTGGGGTTTGCAAGCTGTTTCGCGGCCGCAAGGTAGTGGATCAGGTTGATCTGGCGGTGGCGTTAGGGGAGGTGGTCGGTTTGTTGGGCCCGAATGGTGCTGGCAAGACCACTACTTTCTACATGTTAACGGGATTGATCGCGCCGGATGCGGGTTCTATATGGCTGGGTGAGCGTGATCTGACCGCCGAGCCAATGCACCGCCGGGCGCGGATGGGGATCTCCTACCTGCCGCAAGAGCCCTCTGTGTTTCGTCGTATGACGGTGCGGGATAATATTTTGGCCATTTTGGAAACGCGGCCGCTCGACCGTTCCAGTCGGATGGCACGGCTGGAGTCGCTGCTGGAAGATTTAGGTATTGCCCACGTGGCGCATCTGTACGGCTATGCGCTTTCTGGCGGTGAGCGGCGGCGGGTGGAGGTGGCGCGAGCGTTGGCTATTGAACCCTGTTACGTGTTGCTGGACGAGCCTTTTGCCGGTGTTGACCCGCTGGCGGTTGAGGACATTCAGGCCATCATCCGCCACCTGAAGCAGCGCCGCATTGGCATTTTAATCACCGACCATAATGTCCGTGAGACGCTTGGTATCTGTGATCGCGCCTGCATCATGGCGGCCGGGCGGGTACTGGCGAGTGGTCGACCAGACCAGATTGTTCAAGATCAGCACGTGCGTCAGAGGTACCTCGGGGACCGGTTTAACCTCTAGACGTTGGATTAATTTAACCAGTGGGAAAGAGGACAAGGCATGTCGCTTGGTTTGGAATTAAAGCTGCGTATGGGCATGCATCTGGTGATGACGCCCCAGTTGCAGATGGCCATTCGCTTGTTGCAGATGTCCAGCTTGGAGTTAACCGATTATCTGCAAGAGGAGTTGGATAAGAATCCCTTGCTGGAACGGGACGATGAAGAAGATGGCAGTTTTGGTCCGTCAACCCAGGAGGGGGGGGAGCTGGCTTTTGGCTCCGATGAAGGGGTGACCGGTCAGGGCACGGCCTCATTTGATGGTGACGATCACGACGACGGCTTTGACGACGAACCGATTGCAGCGGCGCACTTGGAAAAAGACATGCCCGACATGGATGCGCAGTGGTCTGACATCTATGATACCAGCGGTTCCGACCACTTCGACGGCGACGACGCCCCGCCATTGGAAAATATGTTATCACGGGCCGGTTCATTGATCGATCACCTCAGCTGGCAGCTGGGTTTGTCGGTGTTCAACGAGCGCGAGCGTTTGTTGGGTGGCATTATCATCGATGCTATCGACGACAATGGTTATTTGACGACGCCGTTAATGAGTTTAGCTGAGCTAGCCAATGCCACGGCCGACGAGATGGAAGATGCTCTGGCGCTGGTGCAGTCGTTAGAACCTGCTGGCGTGGGGGCACGGAGCTTGTCCGAGTGTCTCAGGTTGCAACTTAAGAATATGGGTATGGCCAAGCCGCCCTACACCAAGTTGTTAGATCATCTCGATGATCTGGCGCGGCGTGACTTCCGTAAACTGGGCCGCTTATTGAAGCTTAGCGAGGAAGATTTGGCGGCTGTAGTGGCGGTCATCCAGTCCTTGAATCCCAAACCCGGACTTGAATTTGGCAGTGACCAGACCCGTTATATCGCCCCGGACGTTTTTGTCCGTAAACAGGGTGGTGAGTGGGTAGTCGAGATCAATACCGACACCGTGCCGAAGTTGCGTCTCAATCGGTTTTACCAAAATGCTGTTGACCGTAATTTACCAGAACGGGATAAGCGGTTTTTAGTCGAGAATACCCGTTCGGCGCAGTGGTTGCTCAAGAGCTTGGAACAGCGTTCCAGCACCATTTACCGGGTTGCTGAAAGCATCGTCCGTTTTCAAAAAGATTTTCTTGAGTATGGGGCTGAGTATCTAAAGCCATTGATCCTGAAGGATGTCGCGGAGGATATTGGGGTTCACGAATCAACGGCGTCGCGGGTAACCAGTAATAAGTTTATGCACACACCGCGCGGTATTTTTGAACTCAAGTACTTCTTTTCCTCATCGCTCAATTCCAGTGATGCTGGCGACGACCTCTCTGCCGAAGCTGTCAAGTACAAAATCCGTCGTCTGGTAGAGGGGGAGTCGGTCCGTCGTCCCTATTCCGATGAGGCTTTGGCGAAGTTTCTTAAGGCACAGGGTGTCATTGTGGCGCGACGTACCATTGCTAAATATCGTGAAGCGATGGGCATTCCCTCTTCTTCTCGGCGCAAGCAATTGTTGGTTGATGGTTAAAACATCGATTCGTTATCTGGTACTGGTGACCGGTTTTTCCGGTTCCGGTCGGTCGAGTACCCTTAAATACCTAGAAGATCTGGGATTTTTCTGGGTGGATAACCTGCCGCTGCAATTGATCCCTGCCTTCATGGATTATCTGGAGGAAGAGGAAGTGCAGCGTTACCAGCGGGCAGCGATTGGGGTGCATGTTCGCGGTTCCGGTTGTCTGGCGCTGCTGGATAATTGTCGCCAGCAGTTGCTGACGTTGGTCGAGCAGGTGGAGACGCTATTCCTTGAGGCCAATTTTGAACAATTGGTGCGTCGTTACCGTGAGACACGGCGGCGTCACCCATTGGCCGTTGATCGCACGGTGCGCGAGGCAATTGAATTGGAGGCGGTCTATCTAGAACCGCTGCGTGCCACGGCCGATCTGATCATTGACACCTCAGCAATGACAGTTCCAGCACTCAAGGAGCGGCTGGACCTGATCTTTCACCTCGGACCACGCTCGGTAACGGCCGATCTGGTCATTTTTCTCCGTTCGTTCGGTTTCAAGTATGGTACCAACAGCGATGCCGATATGGTACTGGATGGACGCTTCCTCGCCAATCCTTATTACGATCCGTTGTTACGGACGCTGACTGGCCTGGATGAGCCGGTGCAGCGATTTCTTGAACAAAATGGTGAAGCAGAGGTATTTCTGGATCGGCTGCAAGCCTTGTTTGACTACTTGGTACCGCGTTACCGTCAAGAGAAAAAGCGTTACCTGACGGTCGATATTGGCTGTACCGGTGGCCAACACCGCTCGGTTTATTTGGTGGTGCAGTTGGCTAGACGGCTACAGCAGCGTGGCTTCCAGGTGTTGTCGCGCCATCGAGACCTGAACCATCACCGCACACACGACCGATAAAATTCATCTGTCCATCATCAAACGAGTCTAATTGCATCGGTTGGATAGCGCCGATTGGTATCGCCGCGTTGGTGCGACCCACGACCGGCAAGAACCACTCGCTGCGTCCCTTAAAGTGGACGTCGCCCTGTTCATCCGTTGTGATTGACTCTACCAGCACCTGTGCTTGACGACCGATATAGCGTTGTGCCACTGTCGTACACAGCCGCTGGCCGATCAGCCGTAGTTGGGTGGATCGACGCCGCATTTCATCGGCGGTCACTCGCAATCGTTGGGGGAAGGCCGCGGCAGCGGTGCCAGGTCGGTCTGAGTAACGAAACAGGTGCAACAGGGTGATTTCAGCTTCGGTTACCAGCGAGCAGCTATTATCGAACGCCGCTATCGTCTCACTGGGAAAACCAACAATGATGTCGGCCCCCAGCAGCAGATCCGGTCGTGCTTGGCGCAATCGGGTGACGAGGCCGAAGAGCTGGTCACGACCATAACGGCGGTGCATCCGCTTTAGGATTAGGTCGTCACCCGATTGTATCGATAGATGCAGGTGGGGACAGAGGCGGGGCTGTGCCGCCAATAAAGCCACCAACCCGTCATCGATATCTAGCGGATCGATGGAGGAGAGACGGAGACGGACGTTCAGCGGTAGCTGCTCAAGAAGATAACCTACCAGATCGGCCAGGGTGATTGCCGGTGTCAGGTCACGGCCGTAGCTACCCAAGTTGATACCAGTCAGTACCAATTCGTGGTAACCAGCTTGTTGGAGTTGTTGAGCCCGATGGAGGATCGATGGCAAGGGTTCTGACCGACTCTCGCCACGCAATTGTGGAATCAGGCAAAAAGTGCAGCGCTCATTGCAACCATTCTGCACCTGTAACCAAGCACGGGATCGCTCGGTAATAGGGAGGTATGGTTCATCCTGCGGCGGGGATAGGGCGACGCCATGTTGTTGTTGCAAATCGCGCAATAGCTGCGGAAATTGCTGTTTATCACCATTGCCGAAGACCAGCGCGACGCCGGGAATGGCGGTAATTGCTTGACGTTCTCGTTCGGCATAACAGCCAGTGACGACCACCAGTGCTTGTGGGTGGGCCTGTACCGCACGATAGACCTCTTGGCGCGCTTGGCGGTCGCTGTCAGCTGTTACTGAGCAGGTATTGATCACGACCAAGTTGACTTCATCCCCAGCCATAGCTTGGCGATAGCCTTGTTGTTGGGCACACCGACGCAACCACTCACTATCAACTTGGTTGACACGACATCCCAGCGTAACAATGGTCATGGTGAGCGGCGAGGATGACATCACCAGTAGGGCAGCAGCAGGTACCAGCCTACGCCCCCCAGAGCCACCAACAAGAGCCCAACCTGTCGGGGATAACGCTGGGTTAAAGCCATGGCCCCTTGACGGGCTTGTTGCCACCAATGGCCGATGAGTTGTTGGGTGACCGGTTGATTGGCCCAGCGTTCGAAGTGTTTCAGGACACTGGGGCGGTAGAAGATGATGGCACCGATCATGAAGGTAAAAAGCGACGACAGCACACAAAAAATCAGCAAGGTGCGCAGCAGACTGTAGAACAGCGGGTCCATGGTGCGATAGGGCTCTAACAACAGTCGCGGATCAACGGCTGGTCGTGCCAAACTGAACAGCACCATGGCTGATGTGACCACCACCAACAAACCAAACCAGCGGTGATAACGGTAAAAGTAGCGTTCCAAACGCAGCGGCACCCGCATACTAGCCAGCCAGCTAGGCAGCTGCTGCCATACTCCGGTGGTAGCGGTGGGATGGCCGAGCAGACCGATCCCAAATAGAATCGCCAACACGCAAAACGCGATCGAAATGTCCAGGATTATATGGTACACGGCATCTGTCCACGGTTTGTCATTTCTTGGTTGATCCCATCGCGGCACTCCCCAATTCCCACAACGGCAGGAAGATGCCCAGGGCCAGCACCATGACCATACCACCAATGAATACCAGCATAATGGGTTCGATTGAGGAGCTCAGACTCTGGATGTCGTACTCCACCTCACGTTCGTAAAATTCGGCAACCTCACGCATCATGCTATCCATATTGCCGGTCTCCTCGCCTACAGCCATCATCTGCAGTACCAATGGGGTGAACATTTCCGTATTAAATGATGCTTGGACAATGCTCTCTCCCCGTTCAATGCTGATGCGCATTTCATCAACTTTTTTGGCCACATAAGCGTTATCGACCGCTTCACCAACCGTTCCCAGAATTTGAAGCACCGGCAGACCCGATTCTGATCCCATAGCAAAAGCACGGGAAAAGCGGGCCAGTGTGGCACGGTTGATGATTGATCCTACCAGTGGCATGGTCAGACGCTTGCGATCCCACCATAGTTCGCCACGTTTCGTGTTGATATAGTAGCGGAACCCCCACACCGCCGCAATGATTCCACCGATAATGTGTAAGATATACTTTTTAGTGAAGGCCGAAGTGGCAATCAACACCTGGGTGGCCCAGGGCAGGTCGGCGCCAAATTTCTTAAACATATCGGCAAAAGTGGGAATAACAAAATAATTGACGACGATCATAGCGACCGTAATGGCAATGAGGACAAAACTCGGATAACGCAAGGCGCTCTTGATTTTTTTGCGGGTTTCTTTGTCGATCTCCATGTAACGGTAGAGCTGATTGAAAGATTCATCGAGACGACCGGTCTCTTCCCCCATGCGCACCATGCGCACGTAGAGCGGTCTAAAGATACGCCGGTGTTCTGCCAGAGACGAAGAGAGATCCCGTCCGGCCTGGAGATCGTCAACGGTGCGGCGCATCGCCTCAATCAGTTTTTTATTGTGGGTGCTCTCAGCCAACCCTTGAAAGGCACGGATGATGGGGACCCCTG
>JADGCM010000075.1 GCA_015228995.1 Magnetococcales bacterium | reverse complement strand
GTGATGGGGCTCATTATGGGTGTCGGCACACCGGTGCTGGTGGCGGCCTACCAATCGTTTCTGCTCGGTACGGCCATCCAGGATGCTGACTCTCGCGCCCGCTTAGCGATGGAGCGGATGTTGAGAGAGTTGCGCACCGCATCACTGGAGTCGCTCCCTTCACCAAGAACTGCCACCACGCTAACATTCAGGGATCAAGACGACCTGCAAATTACCTACACTTTCAGTGGCGGCCAACTGACCCGCAATGGTATTGTGTTGGCACAAAACGTCACGGCCGGCACATTCACCGTCGCTACCAGCCCAGCGCCACTAGTAAACATTGATTTGACTATCACCACCAGCGGCCAAGGTATCCGACTATTAAGCGGGGTGGTACCGAGGAATCCCTGGAGATAGCGGACTGACAGAGCTACGTGGAATCATGGGCGTTTCGACCATATTTTTATGAAAGTAGCGGGTTGTACAACAGCAATTCCCTGAAACGGATTGAGAATCAGTAAATCTTGGTCACCTGTCACCACGATATCGGCTTGTCCATTCACAGCAAGTTCCAGAAATTTGTTATCTTTGACGTCACGGCACGAGGTGATGCGTTCAACAATTAACAAACAGCGGTGAAATTAGGTTGGCAATTTGTGGTTTTGCCATGATGTGCAAAAGTTCTTGCTCTGTTGTTGTGGACTTAAGAAGGACACAATATTTCTCAACCAAGTAGACAGCTAAAGCTGGCGTAGACTTTTCTTTCAGAGCTGCACTTATAAAAACGTCGCTATCAATGACAACTCTCATTGGAGATATTGCTGCACTTCTTCACATGCTGCATCAATCAGTTTATCGGTATCATCGTCTGTTGTTAATCCTGTCGCTATAACACGAACACGTGAGTCAAGCCGTCCTGGAATCAACTCTTTTTCACGGTCAATCGTAACCATGATGCGTTGTTCTGGCGGGATCCCGCGGCGCATGAGTTCTGCCGTGACCTGTCCGGCTGTACTCTCAACAAGTTCAATTTGCGTTGTCATCATCACATCTCCTGGAGTGTATAACTGATATTACGCAGTCAATGGAGGTCCACCTCTCAGTCAGACGGCGATCCTTGGTAGTCAAAATCTTCAGTTAAAGATAGATTGACCGGGTCTATATCTCAAATACCTCATAATCGGTGGCCAGGGTCACCGCCCCTTGATAATAGCGCTGGCATTCACTCAAACGCAGCTCGTCTGGTCCATCAATAGGGTAGAGATGGCTGAGCACCAGTTGTTTGACGCCCGCTTGTTGGGCAATGCGACCACAGAGGTCGGCGGAGAGGTGGCCGCGTATCTTGCCACTGGCCAACGTTGAGCATTCCAGTACCAGCAGGTCGGCTTGTTCTGCCAATTGGATCAAGCCCGGGTCGTCGTCGCAATCGCCTGACAGGACCACACGCTTACCGTCGGCATGGATACGCCAGGCAACACTATGAAAGTGGTCCGAGTGCACCGTTGCTGTACTGTCGACTACCACCCCACAGACCACTTGGCTGGCCATGGCTTCGAGAATATGCAGCTCAAAATGGGTAGGACGACCCGTTACGGACAAGATGACTCGTTGGCAAAAGTCAATAAAGCCAGGGGGACCTAACAGATAGAGTGGCTTGGTGCGCAGTGATCCATCAACCGGAAAGTAGCGCAGGGCATGGATCAGTGCCATCAGATCGCCAATATGATCGGCATGGGTATGGGTGATCAGCACGGCATCCAGACGGTGATAGGGGACGCCAACCTGCTCCAACTGCCGCAATGTAGCACTACCACAGTCAACCAAAAAATAGCTGCCGTTGGTGGGTTGTAGTAGGTAGCCGGGGGCGTTGCGCTGCAGTGAGGGGACCCCAGTCCCGCTGCCTAATATCGTCAGTCGCATGCTAGCTGGACTCTTGCGCGAGACAGACTCGATTACGACCGGCATGTTTGGCCTGATAGAGGGCGTTATCAGCACCTTTAACCATGGCCTGGCCGTTGTCATACTTCACTAAGGGCCAGACGGCGACACCAATACTAACGGTAACGCACAGACCATCGACGACCATCTGCGCAACGGCCTGACGGAAGCGCTCCGCTACCATGATGGCGCCATCACGATTGGTGCTGGGTAGAATGACGACGAACTCTTCGCCACCGTAACGGCACGGGGCATCGATAACACGGAACACCTCAAGCATTTTGTTGCCAATCGCCTGTAGCACACGGTCGCCTTGATCGTGACCATGTTCGTCATTGAACTTTTTAAAATGATCGACGTCAAATAAAATGATTGCTATGTCCAGCTTATAACGACAGGCGCGATCAAATTCCTCCAGCAGCAGCTCATCAAACCGGCGCCGATTGTTGAGACCGGTTAAGGCATCGGTGTTGGATACCTGGCGCAACTGCTGCTCCAACTTCTTTTCTTCGGTTACGTCGCGGATCAGTGCTGCTGCTCCCAGCGGTGATCCGTCTGGTGTGCGGATCATAGCTGTGTAGATATTGAGTAACTTACCATTGTAAAATACTGTTTCTGGTATGCTATTTTCGGTGCCGCTACTCGCCAGGGAAGCATTGATGTAGTCCGGGTCATCAATGATGTTGGAGAAGTCTTCATCGCGGATGCGTGGCGCTGCCTTGCCGAGCAGCAGCTCAGCGGCTGGATTGACCAACACCACATCGCCTTGTTGATCGGTGACCACGATGCCTTCGCGGGCGCTATGGATGATGGTTTCCAATTTTTGTTGTTCGCTCTGCAAGCCGCGATGGTAACGATGTAACTCGGCAGTCATGTGGTTAAAAGAGGCAGCCATGTTATCAAATTCTTCACAGCTGCCATATTGTGGGATGAAGCGCTCAACTTGCTTGCCTACCACATAGCCCATGGCCCGTTTCATCTGTTCAATCGGCCGAATCACGGAGCGCGTAATGACCACGTAGGTCATAATCAGGATGGACAGCATGGCAGAAAAGACACCCACCCAGGCCGAGTAGCTGGCCCGCTCCAGCTCTTCTTCAATGCGGGCCAGCGAAGTGGAAATTTTTACCAAGCCGCGGTTGACCTGGATGGAGCCATGGCAACCCTGGCAGGAATCACGGTTACGAATGGGCATAAAAACCGTCAGCAGACGTCGATCATCGGCGTCATAACTGTAGCGGACCACGGCCTCGCTATCGATGCTGGCAAGCTGATTGAGGATGGGGTCGCCGGGTTGGATCACGGCCAGAGGAGGAACCTCCAGCTGACGCTTCGGAAACTGATCACTGCCTAACCGTTGATTAACGTCGATGATGGTGCGGTTATCTCGAAAAGCCTCATGACCATCGTTACGTAATACTACCACTTCTCGGATATCGGACAGCTTCTTCAGGTTGTGAATATACTCCCGGGTGCTCTCCGCAGCACCAGACAGCATCACAGTTTGCAACCCCTCAATGATGGTTTCACTCAAAAGCAGCACCATGCGTTCGCCCTGGGCCAACGAGGCTTGCTCTTCGTGGCGGGTGAAGAACAGTGTCAGACCGAGGAAGCCAGCCAACAGGGTCACACCCAACAGCAATAAAACACGATAACCTAATTTTCTCACCAGAGCTCGCAAGGGGTATCTCAATGCTATTTTACTCAACGACTCTATTTATCGGGCTTTTTACCTAAGGCGGGACACTCCTAAATCACCCACCGCCCGGTTCATGGTGGGCGCCGCCCTGAGCGATCCAGCTCTGAATTTCCGTTTGTAATGAATCCTGGCGCATATTGGCAATCCACAACCGCGCCTTCATAGCTGTCTCACGTACCGTCAACACCTTTTTTTTGACCACTGTTGCCGGATGGATGCCCAGCAATTCCGGTTTGAAATGATAAACAGCACCAATCGCTACCACCACCACCACCCCGGCAATCAGCATCATCTTGTTGCCCCCGGCAGCTGGTTCGGCCGCTTTGGCACGAGATTCCTTGGTTTCATCCCCTGTCGCAGCAGAGTCGCCTGTTTTTTTATCGGCCATGATCGCGATTCTCCCTAGATGCCGCGACAGGCAACTTGAATGGTTCCTTGTTGGGACAAAGTCCAGTAATTTTCCAGAAAACCATGAAACTCTTCAATAAGAGAGAACAGCCAATGACGTTCCAAGGCCGACAAACCGCCAGACTCTGCCATCATTGCTAGGCACTGCACCTCGTGATCAGATAATTTAACAAAGGCATTCCTAAACTCAACGGCATTGACCGACCGCCGCAACGAATCAAAAGCAGAAGACCGACTTGAATAAGAAGAGAGGGAATCCATAGTAAACACTCCTCAATGGTTGGGGGGACGTTTACAGGACTCATTATCAAGCCTCATGCCCGCTCAATTAGACGGCAATACCAATCAATAACAGCTTGTTTTAGCGCCAATCATCTCCATTGTTAGAGGTAACAGCAACCACCACTGGGCAAGAAATGACCAGCAAACAGTGCCCAGGCGGATCATTATTACCGTAACTCTTGTAGCAACCGACTAAAATCACGGTCGCTATCGCGGATGCGGTCGATTTGTGGCTTCCAATCGGACAACTCATCGTTAAACCGCTGCAACAGCCCCCGGTCTCCAGGAGCGTTACGTTGGGCGTTGCGGTAAATATCCCACTTGGTATCATATTCGGCACGGACATTTTCGTAGGTCTGCTTCGCTTCATCGCGTCGGCGGGCAATCAACTCCTGTTGATCGGTTACGTCACGTCTGGATACTGCCCGTCCGCGGTTGTTCCGCTCCATGAGCCGTTGGTTATCTTCTGCCAATCGCCTCAGATCGTCACGTAGTTGGTCGTTGATCTGTTCGGAATAGCGGCGAAACTCTGCCGTTTGCCGTACCTGCTCTTCCAAGCCGCTGTTGCGGCCCAGCCGCTGTTGTTTCATCTGACCACTGTCGGTGAGGTAACTACCAGCGGCATAGCCAGCCGCAGCGCCCACCGCAGCACCGATTAGAGCCCCTGTAGCCTTATTTTTGGAGACGACCGCCCCGAGAGCAGCTCCGGCCAGGGTGCCCGCTGCGGTGCTTCCCATCTTGGTGTTGCTATCCTCTTCGTAAGACCCACTGCCGCTGCTACCAGGACCAGTGACACAACCAGCTGTTATAAGAGAACAGAGCACAACCACAACCCAACCACGATGGCAACGCTTGGACAATAACATATTCAAATCACTCCTCAGAAACTGCTCATGAATGCCAATGGATGTGGATCATCCCTTTGACGTCAACTGGTAAACACCGTCCCAATCTTCTGCTGGGGGATGGAGTAAAAATTCCTGACACCGCTCCACGTAGGTCTTGGCGGGGCCGTCTTCAGGAACAATTTGTAGCACCTGTTCAAATTGCTGCTTGGCAGACTCGAAATCTTTCGCTTTATACAAGTCGAGACCAGTATTGTAACTGGATAAAATATCGGACAGCGGCGCCGGAGTTTGTCCCTTGCGTGCCAATAATTGATAGATGGTGATCGGCTCTTTTTTACCGACCACACGGATGGTATCCAACTCGCGGGCGTCAACGAAGTCTTTTACCATTTGGTAGGTGTAGTGCGAAATCATGGTGTAAGTGCTGTAAAATTTATTGGCTCCCTCAAGACGGGCAGCCAGATTGACGGCATCCCCCATAATAGTGTAATCCATGCGCTGCTTAGAGCCCATATTACCCACCACCATCAAACCGCTATTGACACCGATGCGCATGTGCATCACCGGACGACCCTCCTGCTGTAACCGCTGGCGCAACTCAACCATATAATTTTGCATATCGATACTGGTGTAACAGGCCAGCAGGGCATGATCGGGCTGATCCAATGGTGCCCCCCAAAAGGCGATAATGGCATCCCCTTCAAATTTATCAACCGTGCCGTCGTAGCGAGAAATTATGTCGCACATGGCGGTCAAATACTCGTTTAATAATTTGACCAGCTCATGCGGGGTTAACTTCTCTGAGATGGTTGAAAAACCGGCTACATCAGAGAAAAACGCGGTCATTTCGCGTTGTTCTCCCCCCAAAGACAGCTTGCTGGGATCTTTGACCAGAATATCGACCACCTTGGGCGATAGATACTGGCCAAAGGCCCCTTTGATCATATTTTTCTGGCCACGTTCTAGCAGAAAAGAGCGCAGGTTGATAACCGTCGAGCCCAATACTCCGGCCAATAACGTATAGGACATAGAGACCAGCACACCTTGATGGATAAAGAACAGCGACACCAGTAGTCCATAGCTGGTTATGACGGCAACAAAATTAAACAGACGCAACAACGGATGGATGGTACGGTAGTTGATCAGAAAAATAGCCAACATGAAGGCCATACTGACCAGGATTTCCATCGATAGCGGCGCCGGACGAATCGGTCCCCCTTTCATCAAGGTATGGATGGTATTGGCAATGATCTCAACCCCATAGACCATGCCAACTGGGGTATCAAACCAGTCGTGCGACACCTCAGAAGTGTCCCCAAGCAAGACAATTTTATCTTTAACCCAGTACCCTAACTCAAACAGTTCCTCCTCACTTTTTCCTTCGAGATTGAGAAACTCCGCAGCACTGATGCCACGCACCTGGCTCAAAAAGCGGCTACCTTTAGGGAGTGCGGGAAAATCGATATAAAATGAGTTAAACTGGTCGAGTGGGATAGAACGAACGTCACCCAACTCAACAACGCCATGATTCACTTTCGGCTGGACGTTCAGAAACATAGCCAATGTCTGGATGGAAAAAGGCCAACCATCACGTTGGGTGGTGATCTCGGGATAAACTTTCAGGCGGTACAGATTGGTAACGATGGAGCTAAAAGAGCCAATATTGGTGTAGCCACTACGGGCAACGCGGTTGAGATTCTCGGTGGGGTAGTTGAGTTTACGGAATTGGCCACCGCTGATATCGGCTTGCGACACCAGCAATATGTTACCAGCCTCTTGCAGCAACTTGGCAGTGGGCTCATCCTCACCGTAAGAGCTGGGAAAATCCATCAGTACGTCGATGGCCACCACTGCAGCACCCAACTTACGCAGATTGGCAGCAATACGGCCGATATCACTACGCCTTAAGGGAAAGCTCTGGTATTGTTTAAAGAACGCTTCATCGGTGTTGACCAGCACAATCTGTTCGCTTGGAGCGGTGACTTGGTGCGCTCCATAGGTTTGGCGCAACAGATAACGTGCTGAGACGAATTGATCTTCTAGTAGCGAGAACAATTCAAAATATTCTGCCGGTATGGCCAGCAGGAACAGCGCCAGAGTTACCAGAATGTCATAACGCTTGTACCAATGCTTGACCATACCCCATCCTTCTGTACCGAACTTGAACCACCCTTCCCCCGCCCCCCTCTCCTTATATGTGGCGAGGGGGAGCATGAAGATCAGCTATTTTCTGCTTGCCATCGCCTCGTTATATTTAACGGCGGCTTCACGTTGGCTCTTTTTGAGCTTGAGATCGTGGTAAGACTTGATCAGCAGGGTCTGCTCTTCAAGATCGTTGGGATGTGCTGCCACATACTTTTGGTAATGGTCCATAGCGGCTACCAGCAGGCCATGCTCTTCCAAGACATTACCGATCATAAAGTCATCACGGCCCGCAGCCTTTACCGCTGCACCATACACGGAAGCATTTAACCACTGCAAATTACCTTCCTTCTTAGCCCCATCAATTGGCTGACCGTTTTGCAGCACCTCAATGCCATACTCGTAACTGCCGGGTGCTTGAGCAGGCACCTTGAAGCGAACGACTGTGCCGGAAGTCGCTGGCACGTCAAACGACTTATCGCCGATCTTGACTCGATAGCTGTGGTTGCCGCCGGTGCTCTCCCAAACCAGATCAGGATAATCGTTGGAAAGGGCCACCTTCTTGGCAAAAGAAAGTTTGATCTCTGCGGCTGGTTCACTGCTGCTGGCGCTACGCCGCACAGTGGTATATTTCTGCGCTTCGGACATACGATTGCCAATAGAGGCCATCAAATCACCACCACTGGCTTGCGGTTCTGACAACTTACCGCTGGTGGCTTTAGGGCCATCTGGTTCTAGTAACACCGTGGTCCCAGCACCTACCGTCTGGGACAGACCACTCTTTTGGTTGAGCATCGTCGCCGAACCATCGGCACCGGTACGTAGTTGGCTGCCCGAGAACAGCAGCTTGTTACGATTGAGTTTCTCCCAATTCTGACCATCACGACTGTACTCAACAGTACCTTGAGGTTGCAACAGCATGGCGACCGGAGTGGGCGCATCGGCCAATAATGCTGCCGGTAACAACCATGTCAAAAGGGCTAAAAGTGATGTGGATAACTTGC
>JADGCM010000074.1 GCA_015228995.1 Magnetococcales bacterium | reverse complement strand
TTGTCACGACTGTGGATCCCAACCAGCATGCCTTCGTAGACCGGATCGCCAGGCGCCACAAACAGCCGTCCACGTTCTTGTAAATTGAACAGGGCAAAACCTACTGCTTTTCCTTGTTCTCGGGAGACCAGAACGCCATTACGGCGCTGGCCGATGGCTGAACGGGCCATAGGACCATAGTGGTCGAAAACGTGATATAGCAGCCCATTACCAGAAGTCAGGGTGCGAAATTCGCCTAGGAAACCAATCAAGCCCCGTGCGGGCATCATGTAATCAAGTCGGGTGCGGCCACGACCGTCCGGCTGCATATTGGTCAACTCGCCTTGACGCTGGCCCAGTGCTTCCATGACGCCACCTTGGTCAACCTCATCGATATCGACCGCTACCTGCTCGTATGGTTCATGGGCGACGTCGTCAATCATACGTACGATTACCTCAGGGCGGGAAACAGCCAGCTCGAATCCTTCACGGCGCATATTCTCGATCAGGATACCGAGATGCAATTCGCCGCGGCCAGAGACACGGAATTTATCGGGATCGTCCATTTCTTCCAGGCGCAACGCGACGTTATACTCCAATTCACGGAGCAAGCGTTCTCTGAGCTTGCGGCTGGTGACGAATTTACCCTCTTGCCCTGCCATGGGGGAGGTGTTGACTTGGAAGGTCATGGTGACGGTGGGTTCATCAACGGTTAGGGGTGGCATGGCTTCGACGTGGTCCGGGTGGCACAATGTGTCCGAAATGCCCAGTTTTTCGATGCCGTTGAAAGCAATGATATCTCCCGCACGTGCTTCCGCCATTTCAATGCGCGTCAGACCTAGAAAACCAAATATTTGTAAGACGCGGCCAGAGCGACGGTTACCCTGGGGATCGACAACGGTGACTTGGGTATTGGGTTGGACACGGCCACGCTGCACCCGTCCGATACCGATCAAGCCCACGTAACTGTCATAATCAAGTGATGAAACGCGCAGCTGAAACGGCCGCGTCATGTCGACCATAGGGGGAGGGACGTGCGCCACAATTGCCTCAAACAGCGGTGTCATATCACCACTGCGCACTTCCGGGTCGCGGCTGGCGAAACCCTGCAAACCAGAGGCGTAAATTACCGGGAAGTCAAGCTGTTCATCGGTAGCACCTAAACGGTCAAATAGTTCAAACGTTTGGTCCAGCACCCAATCGATGCGTGCCCCTGGACGATCCACCTTATTGATCACCACGATGGGGCGAAAACCCATGTCAAAAGTCTTGCGGGTGACAAAACGGGTCTGCGGCATCGGTCCTTCCACGGCATCTACCAGCAGCAACACCGAATCAACCATTGAGAGCACCCGCTCTACCTCACCGCCAAAGTCAGCATGCCCAGGGGTATCGACGATATTAATCCGGTACGGGCCCCAATTGATAGCGGTGTTCTTCGCCAAGATGGTGATGCCGCGTTCCCGTTCCAGGTCATTGGAGTCCATCACCCGCTCCGGCATCAGCTTGCGCTCGTCCATGGTACCAGATTGTTGTAACAGACGATCAACCAAAGTGGTTTTGCCGTGATCGACATGGGCGATGATGGCGATGTTACGTAATTTATCGATCATGACGGCGACAATCCTGATTGTAGAAGAAAATAATAGCGTTCCAACAGGACACGCATGTCATCGGTGTAGTGCCAAGGTGTGGTACGAAGGGCCTCCCACAGCTCGGTAGCGGCTATATCGCGGCTGGCCTGGGCCTCCCCATCAACAAAGCGTAGTGGCCCATCGTAAACGCCAGCATAGACGGCGATATTGCCTCGTTTCAACCAAGTTTTACCTTGGCGGTCATAACGCAACGAAGCCTGCCAGGGGTCATGATCAATCAAGCGAATGAGTGCTTGCTGGTTGAAGTCGAGCTGTTGGGCATGCAGCAGCCGTTGGTATTGGATCGCATCTTCGGCAAGGATGACCTGATCAATACCTACTTCTTCAGCCATTTCGCGACGGGCATTAAGGTCGAAGACGGACCGTGGCAGGGAAGGATCGGTGCTGTTGACATGGCCGCCGACGGTCTTATCCCAACGAAACGGGTTTTCCGGTTTATCGCCACGCTGCACCAAACGTAACCGTCCGGTGCTGGTCACTAACATGACATGTACCGCCGGCACGGCAAAAGGGACCTCACCACAGCGCTCAAGATGGTCGCGCATCTCTTGTAACAAAGCGACGCGCTCGGCGCTCTTGATGACACGACCTTTGGCATCGGTCGCAAAAAGTATTTCCATGAAATCTCCAGAGATCAAGCCAATAATTGGCTCTGCAACAGCCCGTGAATGCCGCCAAAACCACCGTTGCTCATGATGACGATGTGGTCTCCAGATTGGGCCTGCTGCTGCAGTATTTGTACCGCCTCCTGGGCATCTTCGATCACTTGCGCCGTGCCTGGGTGGTGGCAATTACAACTCGCAACAACGGCATCAACGTCCAATAACTGGTCAGCAGGCAGGCCACGCGCTGCTGGCCGAGCCAATAATAGTCGGTCGGCATCGACAAAAGCAGCTGCTAATTGTTGCTGATGAACACGCCGACGCATGGTATTGGAGCGAGGTTCCAACAGGGCCCAGATACGCTCATTGCCAACCCGTGCCCGTAAACCGGCCAGAGTCGTCGCGATAGCAGTCGGGTGATGAGCAAAATCATCGTACACCTGAATGCCGTTGCCGCTACCACTCACTTGCAGTCGCCGTGCAACGCCAGCAAACCGTTGCAGTCCGGCGCACACCACAGAACTATCGATGCCATGACTTAGTGCTACCGCTGCAGCTGCCAATCCGTTAAGGAGGTTGTGGCGTCCCAGTAGCGACCAGTTGACCTCTCCTATGACATAGCCATCACGCAGCAAAGTCCAACGGCGGCCATCTTCTTGCTGTAGGGTGGCGGCAAAGGGCAAGTGGGTCGATAAACCATAGTGGACCACTTGGCCGTAAGCGGCCTGGTGATTGGGCATCTCTTTGACCAACTGCACCATTTCAGCATCTTCATGATTGACCAATATTAAACCGGTGCGAGGAACCAGACGCAGCAACAGCCGAAATTGCTGGCGAATGGCTGCCAAATCAGCGTAGATATCGGCATGATCAAACTCTAGGTTATGTAACAGCAGGGTGCGTGGCCAGTAATGATGGAATTTCGGCCTCTTATCAAAAAAGGCGGTATCATACTCGTCGCCCTCAATCACCATCCATGGACCAGCCGGAAAACGAGCGCCAAAGCCAAAATTGGTCGGAATACCGCCAATGAGAAAGCCAGGCTGCCAGCCGGCATAGTCCAGCAACCAAGCAATCAGGCTGCTGGTAGTGGTCTTGCCGTGGGTACCGGTGACGACAATGGGGTGGCGCCCGACCAACACGTGGCGTTGCAGCCATTCAGCCCCAGATTGACAGGGAATGGCCTGTTCTAATACCGCTTCTAACTCCGGATTACCACGCGAAACGGCATTGCCCACCAACACCAAATCGGGTTTTGGGACTAAATTCTGCGCGCTAAACTCCTCGGCTACCCGAATGGCTCGTTGTTGTAGGAACAGACTCATAGGCGGATAGACCCCCTGATCGGAGCCAGTTACCTGCCAACCGGACTCCTGCGCCAAGGCAGCGAGACCAGCCATGGCTGTACCGCAGATACCGATAATGTGCAAGCGGGCCATGAATGAAGACTACTCCTCCCAGATCAAAGGCCAGACGAACGCTGGCGGCGGCGCCAACGACGCTGCTAGCCACCAACGCAAAACCCCCCAATCGAAATGAGGGCCGGGATCCCATTTGCGTTCGGGGGCAACGTGCTGGTGACCAACGATACGGTCATCTCTTAGTTGCGATAGGCGGGTCTGTAAAGTGCGTATCAAACCGGCCAAGGTCATGTATTGCACCTTGGTGAACGGGGTGTGTTCATCCCCTTCCAATTCGATGCCCACCGAAAAGTCGTTGCAACCGCGCCGCCCCTGCCAACGGCTGACCCCGGCATGCCAAGCCCGTTTTAAGACCGGCACATACTGTGTTACCTGTCCTTGTCGGTCGATCAAAAAGTGGGCCGACACCTTCAATTTGGCCACACCCTTGAAATAGGGATGCTCTCGGGGATTCAGGCGACCAAGAAACAGCTCATCGATGGCCCGACCACCAAAGTGGCCAGGTGGCAACGAAATGGCATGCAATACCACCAAATCAACAACTGCGCCCGCTGGACGTGCATCTCGATGCGGCGAAGGCAAATACCGGAGACGCACGCGGCAGTCAGGCGACGCTTTCGACGGCGACAATTTCTGGCAGACGCTGCTTCATGAGGCGCTCAATGCCACCTTTAAGGGTCATGATGGCACCGGGACAGGTGCCACAAGCCCCACGCAAACGCACCTTAACGACATTATCTGCTGTTACCTCCACCAACTCTACGTCACCACCATCGCGCTGCAACATGGGACGTATCTCATCAAGCACCTGTTCTACTTGGTTACGCATCGTCAATAGATTCCTTATGGTTGGGGGTTAATGGCAGCCACTCGCAGGTTGTCCAGTGTCAATTGGCCAATAGAACGCAACAAACGATATTGCGATTGGATAAAATTGAACCGGCTCCGCGCTAAATTGGTCTCGGCAGTGAACAGCTCATGTTGGGCATCGAGCAGATCAATGGCGGTACGGCTGCCAACACGGAACTCCTGTTCAATGCCAGCTAAGGCATCACGGGCAGCCGTGACGTTGGCGGCATAAGCCTCAATACTGGTGCGAGTGGTATGGTAGAGCAGGAAATTTTGCTCCGCATCACGGGCGGCTTGCAGACGGGTCTGATCGTAAGCAGCCTGTTGACTATCGCGCTGATAGCGGGCCTGATCGGTGAGTGACACGGTCTTGCCACCTTCGTAGATCGGCAGCGTCATACCCACCTTGACCGTTTGTTGATCAATCGGATCGGTACGGGTTGCTGTCCGATAAAGGTCGTTCCATGAGCGTGACGCCGTGCCAGTCAGTGACACTACCGGCAGATGTCCTGCCCGCGCCAGGGTGATATTGGTGTCGGCAATATTGACGCGTTGCCAAGCCGACTCCACCTCAGGGCGCTGCTCGGTGGCGGACAAAAACTGCTCCAGCGGCTTGGTAAACCAACCACCGTCTAACTGGGGCGCCGTTAGATCCCGGGGTGGGTTTTCACCCACTGCTTCACGGAAGCGAGCAATCGCCACCAATACCTCGTTGCCATATTGGATGTGCTCTGCTCGTGCCGACTCAACCCGAGCTCTCGCTTGGCTAACATCGGTTTTGGGCAACTCGCCGGCGTGAAACCGCGCCAACGTCGCCTCAAGATGGCGTTGGGTGACAGCCAGATTGTTGGCAGCTAACCGCTCCACCTCACGCGCCTGAGCAAATGCCAGAGCGCTTTCTGCTACCAGTTGCACCACACCCTGCCGGGTTGCCTCCAGGTCTTTGGTGGCAGCAGCGATGTAAAATTCAACTTGACCACGCGCCTTGATCGATTGCCAGTTGAATAACGATTGCGATAGATTGACAGTGGCACTATAGGGGCGGGAGTCAGCCGACCCTTCGGGCGAATTGATACGGTCGTAACCAGCCGTGCTCTGCAAACTCAGTTGTGGCAACAGTGGCGCCAAGGTCTGCTGATCCCGTTCGCGTGTCGCGCGCAGATTGGCCTCTGCCTCGGTGATGCGGGGGTTATCCCGGAGCGCTTTTTCTAAAAAATAGGCAAGGGAGCGTTGCGACTCGTCTGCACGCAGCAACGGCATGCTCCATAGTGCGGCCACCATAACCACCGCCAGCATGGTCCGATGCTTACGGACGCGATTCATGCTGTTGTCCATTGCCACTCCATTTAGCTATTATCATCCGATCATTCCATGCGCAGATAGGCGCGGTTGTGCAGGGATTCCTGCAACCATTGTTCCATCGTCAGTAATTCGTTCACATCAAGACGTCCCTGCTGTTTGGCTTGCCACACCATGCGGTGCAATGCCTGCTGCAAATCGGTGGCATCATACAAGGCGTGCGTCAGTACGTCAAGCGCTGTTTGTCCGGACCATACCCGCCTAACGACACCCTGCTGGGCGGCGTCAATACCTACCTCGACTACACTGGGGCGACCAAATAGATTATGGTAGCCCCCCAATACCGTCTGATAAGCGCCTACCAGTAAGATCGCGACATCGCTGATCACTCCTGGGCGTGGTGTCGGTAACGGTAGCTGTGGACCAATTGCTCCAGCAACGCAAAATCGGCTCAACTGACCGTCCGAATCACAGGTCAGGTCATAGAGGCTACTCCATCGGCTGGGCGGTTCAAGCAATTGTTGGATCGGTACCACTGGAAAAATTTGTCCCAATGCCCAGCTGTCTGGCAACGACTGAAACACGGAAAAATTGACAAACTCGCGACTGTTGCCCCCCGGTTGTGGCGACGATTCCATTCGCAGACGTTGCGCCAGACGAATCTGGCCATCCGGCAGCATTTCATGCGGCCAATCAAGCTCTGCCGGTGCTGTTACCGGTAAATCCATAGGGACCAAGCTGGTCATCAAGATGGCATGGTGGGCGGTGATAGCGCGGCCACTTTCGGTTACTAAATGGGGCTGTGGCATCTGTTCGGTACCGCAGACCGCGGCAAACTGAGCTACAATCGTATCGGCATAGTCCTGCCAGTTATAATCGATGCTATCCTCTTCAAGCTGCTGCACGCCGGTGTAATCAATCCCGAGCCCACCTCCTAGGTCCACGGTCTCAATGGGGCAGCCCCAACGACGCAGATCAACGTAACTATAGGCCGCTTCCCGGGCCCAAGCCCGTACTGTCGTGATGGTAGAGATCTGCGAGCCAACGTGACCATGCAACCAAGTAACACACTCTAAATAGCCCTTCTGACGCAGTAGCTGCAAAACAGTAAACAGCTCGGAAGCGTTGAGACCAAATTTTGATTGAGGTCCTGAAGAAGCTTTCCAACGACCGGAACCAGCCGTCAACGGCCGCAGACGCACACCAATGCAAGGCCGCACCGCCATTTCGGTGGCTAATTCCATCAGCAGCAGACACTCACGTGGTTTCTCAATGACGATCACCATCTGTTGGCCCAGCCGCTGTCCCAACAGTGCCAACTGCAAAAAAGCACGGTCTTTATGGCCATTACAGACAATGGGACGACAGTCGTTGGTCATGGAGGCCAGTGCCGCCTGTAATTCCGGCATTGAGCCGACCTCCAATCCAGCACCAACGGATTGCCCCCGACTGACCACGGCCTCAACCACCGGGCGTTGCGGATTCACCTTTAATGGATAGAGGCAGCGGTAGCGGCCACGATAACCGTACCGATCCATGGCTTGTTGAAACAGATCGTTCAGTTGTAAGAGGCGACGATGTAAGATATCTGGGAAACACAACAGAATCGGTGTTTCCAGACCACGTCCACGCAGATCCGCCATCAACAACGATAGGTCAACGACAGCCCCGTTGATACCTTGCGGTAACACCACCAAATGTCCCGCTTCGTTGACATCAAAAAAACCATCGCCCCACTGCGGGATGTGAAATTGGGACAAGGCATCGGTGCGGCACCAACGGGTGGCAGCTATTCCCATTCAATGGTGCTAGGAGGTTTGGAGGTAATATCGTAGGTGACCCGATTAATGCCGGTTACCTCATTGATGATACGATTGGCGATCCGCGTCAACAGTTCGTGTGGTATGGGGTAACAAGAGGCTGTCATATAGTCACTGCTTTCGACTGCCCGTAAGGCGACCACGTATTGATAACTACGACCATCGCCCATGACTCCGACACTCTTAACCGGCAGAAACACCGCAAAGGCTTGGGCAATTTGCCCATACAGACCAGCCTGACGCAATTCTGATAGATAAATGGCATCGGCCTGGCGCAGCAAGTCGGCATACTCCCGCTTGACCTCTCCTAGGATGCGAACACCCAATCCCGGACCAGGGAATGGATGACGAAATACCATGTCGTGCGGCAGCCCTAACGATAGGCCGACCTGACGCACCTCATCCTTAAATAATTCCCGCAATGGCTCCAACAGCCGCAACTGCATCCTTTCTGGTAGCCCCCCGACGTTGTGATGCGACTTGATGTTGGTTGCGACACCGGTATGCCCTCCGGCCGACTCAATGACATCCGGATAGATGGTCCCTTGCGCCAACCAAGCAACGTCTGACAAGCGCTGAGCGGCCTCCTCGAAAATCTCGATAAAGGTGTGACCGATGATCTTGCGCTTCTGTTCCGGATCGCTGATTCCCCGTAATCGATCCAGAAAACGGTCGCCAGCGTCGATGCGCTCTACTTGGACCCCCATATTGTGGGCCAAAGTCGCCATCACCTCATCCCCCTCATGGCGGCGCAATAAACCATTATCGACAAAGATACAAGTTAGTTGTGGCCCAATGGCCC
>JADGCM010000073.1 GCA_015228995.1 Magnetococcales bacterium | reverse complement strand
GGTGCAGACCGCCGGTAACACCGCCTTTTACGTCTTTACGGTGCATTTGTTGGGGTTTTCCTCTATCTTGGGTGCCGTCAATTTTCTGGTCACGGTCATTTACATGCGGGCTCCTGGCATGACTTGGTTCAAGTTAAACATGTTTGTCTGGGGAACAGTGACCGCTTTTGTCATTCAGCTTATCTTCGTGCCGGTGTTGGCTGCGGCTGTCACCATGTTGTTGTTTGATAAATATCTTGGTACCCACTTCTTTGATCCCGCCCAGGGTGGTGATGTCCTGCTCTACCAGAATTTATTCTGGTTCTACTCGCATCCGGCGGTGTATGTCATCTTCTTGCCAGCCATGGGTATCTTCTACGAGATCATGGCCACTATGACCAAGAACCGCATCTTCAACTACAAGGGAGCTGTTTATGGCATGATCGGCATCGTGCTGGTCAGTGGTGAGGTGTGGGTACACCATCTCTACTATTCCGGTATGCCAGACTGGATTCGTATCGGCCAGATGGTGACGACCTTATTGATCTCGGTCCCTGTGGGGCTGATGACAATCTCGTTTTTTGGAACTCTGTATAAAGCGGCCATTACCTTTAATACCGCTATGTATTACACGGTGGCGTCGCTCTATCTATTGATTATCGGCGGGTTGACAGGTATCCCGCTGGCAATGACTGTGCTCTCTATTAAATTGGGTGAGACTTCGTTTGTGCATGCTCACTTCCATTTCATTATGGGCATATTCGCTGCGTTTGCTGTCTTTGCTGCTGTAGATTATTGGTTTCCAAAAATCACCGGTAAAATTCTCAATGAGAAGCAGGGTCGGCTCGGTTTTTGGCTTAATTTCGTTGGCGTCAACATCACCTTTTGGCCACTGTTTATCATTGGTGTTCAGGGGATGCCGCGTCGTTACTGGGATTATAGCCAGTTTCCGCAGTTTGAACCCTACCATCAGGTGGCCACAATCGGTGCCTTCATTGTGGCGATTGGGATGGCTATTACCATTAGTAACTGGATTCGTAGTGCTTTATATGGGGCGATATCGCCGGCCAATCCGTGGCATTCAAAGTCACTGGAATGGACCCACACGCCTAATCCTCCTGGACCAGGTAATTTTCCTCAGGATGTGGTGGTTGGTCCCGATTGGACACCATATAACTATGATCGGCGCTAGGCTTTCTTTGATCCGTTGAACTAAATAGGTCACGACCATGCCTCTCAAGAGCTATATCGAGCTACTAAAATTGCGTATTGGTGGCATGATTGCCTTGACGGCTGTCGTGGCCTACTTGGCTATGGCGGAACAGGTTGGTGTTTGGCATACGATCGGCTTGATCGTAGTGATGTTATTGGGGGCTTCTAGTTCGGCCGTCTTTAACCACTACTACGACCGAGATATTGATCGACGGATGACGCGTACCTCCCAGAGGCCGTTGGCGCGTGACCTGCTTGTCATGCCACAGCGGGTGCTGTGGCTGGCGGCGGCGTTGCTGCTATCGGGGCTCTCTCTGGCACTGTGGTTTTTTAATCCCGTTGTCGCGGTACACCTGTTTCTGGGGGCGTTTTTCTACGGGGTTGTTTATACCGTTTGGCTCAAGCGCCGCAGTTGGCTCAACATCGTTTTGGGGGGATTGGCGGGTAGCTTTGCGGTATTAGCGGGTGCTGCTTCGGTACGGCCAGAGCTGTGCGCCCTTCCTTTGTTGCTAGCTCTGGTGCTGTTTTTCTGGACCCCGTCTCATTTTTGGAGCCTAGCAATCTACCTCAAGGAAGAATATGCGAAGGTGGGCGTACCGATGTTGCCGGTGTTGGTGGGGGAACAGCGGGCAGCCCGGTACATCTTTGCTAACACGTTATTGTTGGTGGCCTCGTCGCTGTTGCCTTGGTTTTTCGGTGAGTTGGGCGCGCTCTATGCTGTAGGTGCCGTCGGCGCTGGCGGCTTGTTTCTCTTCGGTAATTGGCGCATGATCCAAGAGCCGACTCGTGAAATGGGTTGGAAAAACTTCACCGGTTCGATGCGCTACCTAGGGATATTATTCCTCGCCATTGTCCTTGATAGCCGCCTCTTCTGAGGTAGTAAACAGCTCCGGCTGTTCGTGATGTAATAGCAGTAATGCGGTGGCGATGACATGCTCATCGACCCACTTCATGCGACCGAGGCGCTGCATCGTCTTGTCGCAGATGGTTTGGCGTTGTGCCGGAGTTACCCCAGAAGCCTCGGCGGCTACCGCACGATCAACCCGATCCGTCAATTCTGTCAGGTGTTGCTGCATCAGCGCACTTACCACGGTTGTCCCCCCTGTTTATCCCGGTCTTGGCTACGATAGCGTGTGGTGCTGTAATCGGTGTGGCAGTACTGCCCCCCTTTGGGACCATAACAGTTGCGCGTGCCACTGCAAGGACACCATTCAACATCGGCCATGGTGGCCGGTTTGCCGGGCTGCGCCGACCAACCCGGCTTGTCAGGTCTCGGTACCTTGATCAGTGGCTCGCCCCCCGCAGCAATAGCAACACCAGCCACCATTAGAACTCCTATGAACAATATAACGCGATTCATGGTGATAGGGACTCCTTGACCGATAAGCACTTGCCAGCACGAATGACGGTGCGCGGTGCGGCAGCGTCCTGGTTGATCCGAAAACAACTGACACGTTGAACCAGCCGCTTTTCCCCCTGATTGACCAGTTCGATACCCTGCTGGTGGATAGCAGCCACCCGTGGGCCACTGGATAGGGTGTCCCCCACCGTGACGCGTCTGAGTTTATCTTGCTCGTTGACAACTGCCCACGGAGGGTCAGCCTGCACAACGACGGAGAGCACAATGGTGGGCCACTGAACTGTAGAGGTCTTGGCGTCATCTGCCGGTTCATCAGCGGCCGCTGGAGCGCGGTACAAGTCCGGCTTGGTCGGGTCAACCAGCACCATTTTAGGGGTAGCGGCATGCTCTGCTGTTGTCGTCGCCTCAGTGGCCAGGGATACGTCAATCAGCGTTATAAACAGCCCTATCGTAGTGACGATGCCCCGGCATCTGGTCATGCAGCGGCACCGGAATAATCTAGTGCCAGCGTGCCAGCTTCGGCGCTGAGAACGATGCGTCCCCCCTGGGTTAAGCAACCGAACAACAGCTCTTGCGATACCGGCTTGCGAATACGGTCACGAATCAACCGATCCATCGGTCGGGCGCCGTGGAGCGGGTCGTGACCATGTTCAGCCAACCAAGTGCGAGCGCTTTCCTGCACTTCAAGGGTGACATTTTTAGGCTGTAACTGTTGTTGCAACGCGGATAAAAATTTATCCACAATTTTGAGCAGGCTCTCGTGTGACAAGGAACTAAAGGGGATGATGGCATCTAGGCGGTTACGAAACTCCGGCGCAAAAAAGCGCTTAATCTCCTTCATTTCATCCCCTTGACGATCTTGAGCAATAAAGCCGAAGGCGGGACGATCCAGATCGGCAGCTCCGGCATTGGTGGTCATGATCAGGATGATGGTGCGAAAATCGGCCTGCCGACCATTATTGTCCGTCAGCTTACCATGATCCATCACCTGCAACAGCAAGTTGAAAAGATCGGGGTGAGCCTTTTCGATCTCATCCAGCAGCAGAACGGCATGAGGATTTTTAACGACAGCCTCGGTCAATAAACCACCTTGATCGAAACCAACATAGCCGGGGGGAGCACCAATCAGGCGCGATACGGTGTGCCGTTCCATGTACTCGCTCATATCGAAACGCAACAACTTGATGCCAAGTTCCTGGGCCAGCAACCGTGCTAACTCGGTCTTACCAACGCCAGTGGGACCGGAGAACAAAAACGATCCAATCGGTCTTTCCGGGTGGCCGAGACCGGCGCGTGCCAGTCGCAAGGTGTCACACATCTGCTCAACAGCCTGGTCCTGACCAAACAGCGATTGACGTAACGCTTCGGGCAAGTGATGCAAAGCGGAACGGTCGTCTTGTGACACAGAACGTGGTGGCACGCGGGCGATGCGGGCAACCACCGCCTCAATCTCTTGCTGAGTAACAATTCTCTTGCTGCGCTGACGCCGTCCGGTGGTGGGTAGCAACTGCATAGCAGCACCTGCCTCATCAATGACATCAATGGCTGAATCGGGATGACGGCGGTCGGTGATATGCCGGTTGGACAACTCAGCAGCCGCCTGTAATGCCTCATCGTTGTAACGTACGTTGTGATGCTCCTCGTAACGTCTTTTTAATCCCTTCAGGATAGCCAGTGTCTCTGCCATGGAGGGTTCCTGGATGTCGATTTTTTGGAAGCGCCGATTAAGGGCCTGGTCTTTCTGAAAAATGCCGCGATATTCTTCATGGGTCGTCGAACCAATACAACGCAGATGACCCGACGCCAATATCGGCTTAAGCAGATTGGAGGCGTCCAGGCTGCCATTATTAGTAGACCCAGCACCAATTATGGTATGAATTTCATCAATGAATAAAATGCTGTTAGGTTCTTCTTGCAGTCGTTTGAGGACATTCTTGAGACGGGCTTCAAAATCGCCCCGAAAGCGGCTACCAGCGAGCAGGGTCCCCATGTCTAGTGCATACAGAGTGTAGCCCGCCAACACCGCCGGAACCTTGCCATTCACAATCTGTAGGGCCAATCCCTCGGCAAGATGGGTCTTGCCGACGCCGGCATCTCCCACCAATAAGGGATTGTTTTTGCGCCGACGACAGAGAATCTGCATGATACGGGTTAGCTCCTCGGTGCGCCCAATCAAGGGATCAATCTCGCCCGCCTCGGCGCGCGCGTTCAGATTGACGGTGAAAGCTGCCAGCGGATCAGGCCGGTTATCGGCGGCTACCTTGGCCTCTTCGCCGCCAACTTCGGCAGGCTCTTTTTTGTCATTTTTGTCATCAGGAGGGGGTGGAGATGGCTTAGCAGCCGGCTGTGACAGGTTGCTGTTCGAGAGCGCTATTTGGATGGCTATCCGGGTGATGTTCTGCCGTTTGAGAGAATAAACGGCGTGGGACTCATTTTCACTAAACAGAGCGACCAGCACATGGGCACTGCTGATCTCTTCTCGGTCGGCAGCACGCGTTTGGAGATAGGCCTGGTGCATAACGCGTTGGAATGCCGAGGTGGTGATAACATCAAAGTCGTTGTTGCCCTCCTTGACGATTGGGACATGCTGGGCCATGTGCTGCTCCATCTCTTGACAGAGCTGCTCAATATCACAACCACACACGCGCAGCAACTCACCTACCTCATCGTCTTCGGTCAGGCTAAGCAGCAGATGTTCCACGGTGGCATAAACGTGCCGTTGGCGGTAGGCGTGTAACAGGGCGCGACGGATGCAGGCTTCGACTTGTTTACTGATCATGGTAGAGCAGAGACCTCCTCGTTGTTAGGTCAGATTTGTTCCATGCGACCTTGAAGTGGGTGACCATGCCGACGCGCTTTTTGATGCAGCTGGGCCAATTTCATTTCGGCTATCTCACGGGTGTAGGTACCACATATGGCACTGCCGTTGTAATGGATATTCAGCATCATTTGCGTCGCCTCTGCCAACGACTTATCAAAAAATTGCTGGATCACCTCCACCACAAAATCCATGGGGGTAAAGTCATCGTTGATCAAGATGACCCGATACATCGGTGGTTGGGCCAATTTTTGATTGACGATCGTTTCGATGAGGATGTCGCTGTCACCATCGTTATGATAGTTAGGATCGTGCTTAGCCATAGCCGTTATTGGTGCATCGCTGGATTGTGAAAGGCCCTCGCCGGCAAAGAGCGCTCTGAACCTAAACGTTGTTGAGGAGGATCGGGTAGGGTCAGTACCGTCGCAGCGGCAGAACGAAAAAAGTCGTGCATAGCGGTATGGCTGCTGAGGCCATCGAGAATAGCCTGGATGAGAGGAGATTCTCCTTGCCAAGCCAGAACAGCGTCAGCACTGGCTTGAACCAAACCGGAACCGATCATGGCACGCCGCACCACCGTGCCACTCTCCTCACGGATTTCAACACGGAACCAACCCACACCGCTACCGATTTGATCGGGAAACTGCCACCGATGCAGGTGCACGGTTAATTCCAGTCCCGGTATATCCTCATAGCCGTCATAAAAATCAGCGATGGTATGGACCCGATGGTTGAAATAGATTTTCATGGTGTTACCTTCTCATCCTCTGCCAGCCTGCATCAACAACTCTTTGGCGTTATCACGAGCTGAATCGGTGATTTGATCACCGGCCAGTAACCGGGCCACTTCTTCGATACGTTGGGGTGGACTTAATGGCTGCACGTCAATGTAGGTTTTGTCGTTGCGTACTTGTTTCGCTACCCGTAGGTGGTGGCTGCCCCAGGCGGCCACTTGGGGCAGATGGGTGATAGCGATCACTTGACGTCCCATACTGCCAATGTGGTACAGCTTCTCGCCCGCTGCTGCTGCCACTCGACCACTAATACCACTATCTATTTCGTCAAAGATCAGGGTATCGACCGTTACAGCATCCGCCAATACACTCTTTAGTGCCAACATGATACGGGCCATTTCGCCCCCAGAAGCGACCTGTTTTAACGGTTTAACCGGTTCCCCAGGATTGGTACTGATTAAAAATTCGACCATCTCATTACCAGATGGTTTAGGGACTCCTTCCGTGGTAGTCACCTGTACAACCATCTGAGTAGTAGCCATGTACAGCTCTTGTAGTTGTTGCATGACACCGGCCGTCAGTCGGTCCACCGCGTTGTGACGCGACGAAGTGAGTTGCGCCGCTACTGTTTGATATTGTTGTTCACTGTTGCTGAGGCGCTGCTTGAGCTGCTGTTCCTGATCTTCTGCGTCTTCCAGTTGATCCAGCTCTTGACGCCACGCCAGCGCCAACTCGGCCAGCTCATGCGCTTCACGCCGATGTTTTCGGCACAACTGGTAAATTAAATCAAGCCGCTGCTCGATCTTCTCCATCTCACTCGGATCGATATGAATGGTGCGCTGGTAACGAACGATCTCCTCAGCGATGGCCTCGACTTCGTACTGCACATTGCGGCTCCGTTCAGCCAACGAGGCCAACTCGGCGTCAATGTGGAGACTGTTCTCCAGTTCGCTGGCGCTGCGATGCAGTCGCTCAACCGCATTTTTTTCGCCACACGACAACAACGCCAGTGCATTTTCAACGCTTTGCATGAGACGGCTACCATGTAGCAGCCAATTTTTACGCTGCTTGAGTTGTTCCAACTCCCCTACTTGCAGATTGACGCGCTCCATCTCTTCTAGCTGAAAAGTGAGGAAGGTGCGTCGCTCGGTTGCGGTAGCGAGACGCTGGCGCAACTCATCCAATTGGTGGCGATCACGACGCCATTGGCGATAACAGTCCCCCATTGCTGCCAATAAGGCATCGTGGCCAGCAAAGGCGTCGAGGATGGCCAGATGGGTACCGCTATGCAACAACGACTGATGCTCATGCTGCCCATGCAGATCAACCAACAGGGTACCGAGACGCTCTAATGCGTTAACTGGTACCGCCGTTTCGTTGATGAAAGCGCGGCCACGCCCGTTGACCGCAACAATCCGGCGTAAAAAAATCTCTTCTCCAGCTTGTTCCAATGCCTGCTCTTGTACCCAAGCATGGGCCGGGTGGGTAGTTGGGAGATAAAAACGGGCCGACACTACCGCCTTTTCCGCCCCAGTGCGCACCAGCGCCGTATCGGCACGCGCCCCCAACACCAAACCCAGCGCATCAAGCAAAATCGACTTCCCAGCACCGGTCTCACCAGTAATAACGGTCAAACCATCAGACAACTCCAAATCCAGATGGTCGATAAGGGCGATATTATCGATGGTGATCTGTGCCAGCACGGTGCTCCCTATTTCTGGCCAGCTGTATGTTTATTGAGGAGAACCGCCATTTGATCTTTCAGACGCAACTTCTCCTTTTTCAGCCGTTCAACGCTATAGTCTCCACGCGAGCCGGAACCCATCGTTTCGATCTGCTGTTTCAACTGTTGGTGCTTATCGTGCAATTCCTTGAACGTTTTGTTGGTTGCTAACAGCTCATGAACGGCCTGAAGTTGATCCTCAAACATAATTTCTCCTCTCTTATCACTAGGTTTCAGATTATCAAACAGAGTCAGGAGCGATCAATTGGAGCACCCCCAGTTCCACCGCGCTGCGTGCCAATAAATCCACTCTGGTGTTGCCTTCGTGGCCGCTATGTCCCCTGACCCACTCCCACTGGATCTGATGCTGGCCCGTCAAGCCATCCAACCGTTGCCATAAATCGATATTCAAAACAGGCTTGCCGTCTGATCGACGCCACTGACGCTGCTTCCAACCATAGATCCACTGGGTGATGCCATCTTTAACGTAGGTGGAATCAGTGGTCAGATGTATTTGGCAGGGGCGTTGCAGCGTCTCCAGAGACCGAATGACAGCCGTCAACTCCATACGGTTGTTGGTGGTAACCGGGCAAAAACCGGACAGAACGTACTCATGTTGGCCGAGCTGAATCAAGACACCCCACCCACCAG
>JADGCM010000072.1 GCA_015228995.1 Magnetococcales bacterium | reverse complement strand
GAAACAGGACTCATGCCGCCCCCTCTCCACCTGTGGGAGAGGGGGTTGGGGGGTGTGAGGGGAAGACGAACGCTGTCCCGCCTCAAGTGAAGGCCTCATTGTGCCCTCGGATAACACGGTGGTTTGGCCAATGGAGCCGGCTTTGTAGGCCAAAAGCCTGGAATCTGGTCGCATGAAAAGAGTCGTTGTGCGGCGAGAAGAGCCCCTATTCACAATAGGCAGCAAGATTATTTTGACCGTAATACATTAAGCCTATAAGGATTGTTTCGTATGTTTGAGCAACATGCCCGTATTGTTGACCTGTTACAGAGTGGCTTTGAGCAACGCTCGATCCTGATTGTTGGCGATCTGATGCTTGATCGCTATCTATGGGGCCAGGTGTCCCGCATCTCCCCGGAAGCTCCAGTACCGGTGGTGCATGTGGTGCGTGAGACGGAATGTGGTGGCGGAGCGGCCAATGTAGCAGGCAATCTGGCCAGCCTCGGAGTGCGCCCCCTGTTGGCAGGTTTTGTCGGTGATGACCCGGCAGGTCTGCAACTGACTGGCCTACTGAATGGTCTTGGCGTCGACACGACCCTGGTGATGGCCCTTCCTAACTGGCCCACCATAACCAAAACCCGTATTTTTGGTGGGCCGCAGCATCAGTTGGCCCGTTTGGATTATGAACAACCGCTACCAACTGACATAGAAGCGATGCAGCAGCTGTTGCAGCAGGCCTGCAGGCTGATAGACGACGCTCATACGGCGCCAGCAGCGATCATCCTATCAGATTACGCGAAAGGGGTTTTGACTGAGCCCTTGTGCCAAGGGATCATCAACGTCGCACGTCAGCACCGTGTTCCTGTGCTTATCGATCCCAAGGGCAATCAATATCAGAAATATCGCGGCGCCACGGTGCTGTCGCCCAATCGGAGCGAATTGGCAGCAGCTTTGACATGCAGCATCAACACCCCACTGGAAACATTGCTACAACAGAGCACGGTCTTACGGCAACAACTGGCGGTTGATTTTCTGGCCGTCACTTTGAGCGAACAGGGCATTGCCCTGGTAGAGGAAGATGGTCGTGTACGGCGCATCCCGGCATTGGCCCGTGAGGTATTTGATGTCTCAGGAGCGGGAGACACCGTCATTGCCACCTTGGCCGCTGGTTTTGCCAGCGGTTTAAGTCGTATGGATGCCATCCATCTCGCTAATTTGGCCGCCAGTGTCGTGGTGGCTAAGGTGGGAACCACACCGATTGAACGCACTGAGTTACTGGGGGCGATCTCTTGTGAAGCCGCCATGGATCAATCGGGTAAGATCTGTTCCGTGGAGGTGGCCCGCCAACGAGTCGCGGCTTGGCGCAGTAAAGGGGAACGCGTCGTCTTTACCAACGGCTGCTTTGACCTGCTCCATGCCGGTCATGTGAGCTATCTCGAACAGGCCCGGCGCCGAGGGCACCATTTGGTTATTGGTCTCAATACCGATCGTTCGGTACAGCAACTCAAAGGGCCGAACCGTCCCATTATCCATGAACAAGATCGCGCTCGTATCTTGGCCGCTTTAGCAGCGGTTGATTTGGTGGTACTGTTCGATGAAGACACCCCTCTAACTTTGATCCGTGCCATCCGCCCGGATGTGTTAGCCAAGGGGGCTGATTATCAACTGGACCAGGTGGTTGGTGCCACCGATGTCACCAGTTGGGGCGGTGAGGTGGCGTTGATTACCTTGGTAGAGGGACAAAGCACCAGTCGGATTGTCGCGGATATCCGCTCACTGGATTAATAGGGAGAAGACAATGCTGGCCAAACGGATCATTCCCTGCCTTGACGTCAAAGAGGGGCGGGTGGTCAAAGGAGTTCAATTCGAGGGGTTGGTGGATGCTGGTGATCCGGTCGAGGTGGCCAAGCGTTACGACGATGAGGGGGCAGATGAACTGACCTTCCTCGATATCACCGCCTCACACGAAAAACGGGCGATTATCCTTGATGTGGTCCGACGCACAGCGGAGCAGGTGTTTATCCCATTGACAGTCGGTGGTGGAATCCGCGCCGTCGAGGATGTACGGGCCCTATTGCAAGCCGGTGCCGACAAAGTTAGCATCAACACCGCTGCTGTGACGCGGCCACAATTGGTGCAAGAAGCCTCCAATCAATTTGGTTCGCAGTGTATTGTGGTGGCCATTGATGCCAGGGCTATCGATTGGGATGCCGCTGGCCAACCGCTGCGCTGGGAGATTTTTACCCACGGTGGCCGCCGCCCCACTGGATTAGATGCCATCGAGTGGGGGCAGCGCATGGAACGCTACGGTGCGGGCGAAATTTTACTGACCTCTATGGACCGTGATGGCACCAAGATCGGCTATGACCTGCCATTGACACGTGCTATGGCCGAAGCGGTGTCCATTCCAGTGATTGCCTCCGGAGGGGTCGGCACCTTACCTCATCTGCTGGAGGGGTTGCAGATCGGCAAAGCCGATGCGGTGTTGGCCGCATCGATCTTTCATTTTCGCCACTACACCATCGCTCAAGCCAGACAGCTGTTGCAGCAGAACGGTGTTGCGGTCCGCTGTTGACTGAAAGCGGTGTACTGAAAATCTGGAGTTTAGAGGCACGGCAGCCCTGATTAGGGATAAGGTGGCCCCGTTTTTCAGATGCCTGTTGTGTTCAGATGAGCGGGTTTTACCCAGAACCGGAATGGTTGGAGCCCAGTGCCTTTCGTTTGGAGTGGGAACCTACACGCCGACTGGCCAGCCACCCCAACGCGGCTACCAACGCCATTGTTAGAAAAAGGCTAGATGCCCCTGTTTCTGCAAAAAGATAGCCCGCCGTGGCCAACCCTAAGCTCCCCCCCACCCCATAAGAGAGAGAGGCATACCAAGCCTGGGCGGTGGCGCGGCTGGCTGGGTCGGCATGATCGTAAATCCAACGCACCGCAGCAATATGGAACGCTGCAAAGGTGAAAGCGTGTAACAGCTGACCTGCCACCAACAGGGGCCATAGCGGCGGCAACGCATACATGGACCAGCGCAATACCGCCATCAATAGCGACACCGAAAGAGCGGGCACCACCCCCAATCGATTGAGTAACCAGGGGGCGTGACTCATCATGACTATTTCAGCAACAACTCCTAATGTCCAGAGTAAACCAATGGCGGTGCGACTGAAGTCGTGCTGTTGTAGATGGAGCGACATGAAGCCGTAGTAGGCCCCATGCGAAAATTGCATCGCCATGGTAGCCCAGTAGAACCAACCGGCCGAGGGGTGATACCACGGTGACAGCACCACATGTGTAGTAGTGGAATCACTCTTTGCCGTTTTGGGCATGACGATGGCCAACAACACCCCGGCAAGCAGCCAACCTAAAATGATTGGCAATAACAGCGTTGGTTGTGTCTGGTCAAGTAGCCAACCGACCCCAAACGAGGTGACAATGAAGCCCACCGATCCCCAGCGGCGGATCTTACCATAAGCGTCGCCCTGCCCAGCCACCGCCTCCAATGTGGTTACCTCAACCAACGCCATGGGCCCACTGTTGCAGAAGTGATAAAGGGCCGTCACCCACAACAACGACTGAAAATCGCTGTTGAAGAAGAATAACACAAAGGTGCCACTGGTCAGTAGCGTGGCCACCAGGGTAACCGTGTAGCGACAGGATCGATCCGCCCAGTAGCCCCAAAACAATGGCGCCACGACCTTGACACCCAAGGCAACGGCCGTCAACCAACCGATCTGGCGTAAATCAAAACCAATGCTGTGCAGATAGATAGGCCAGTAAGGCAACCAGCTGCCTAATGCAGCAAAATAGCAGCCGTAAAAGCTGGCCAGTACAACGGATGACTTAAAAACGGGTAAACACCCACTGTGGTACTAATAGCTGCGCCCCTTGACCACCACTATGGCCTTCGAACACCCCCTTGCCATTGGGATCGACTAGGTAATAGGCCGGCGCTCCATTGCCGGGCCGGATTTCCATCTGGAAGGTTTGCCCCCTAAGCAAAAATTCACGGATCTGGGTACCGCCCGCATCTTCGTACGAGCGAACGACTACCCCCCCTCCTTCGCTCTCTTCAGCAACCTGCTCGCGCAGTTCGGAGACCAAAGCCCCACGCGGTGGTACATCGGCAGGCCCCTCACGATTACCATCATCAGCCCACCCTGGCCGCACCATGCCACAACACCACAGCAGGACCGCTAGTGCGATACCACTTTTTTTGATCATGATCGTTGGTCCTACATAAATTTTGTCTGTTGGTGCCATAAATTCTGATAGATGGCACATCGTGATAACAATTCTTGATGGGTTCCGACATCGGCGATAGCGCCTTGATGTAACACCACAATAGCATTGGATTGGGTCAACATGGTGAGACGGTGCGATACAATTAATACTGTCTTACCAGCAGAAATGTGGGTCAGATGTCCCATAAAAATGGCCTCGCTCTCCGGGTCAAGAGCGCTCGCCGCCTCGTCTAAAATCAGGATCCGCGGTCGAGGCAAGATGGCACGGGCAATGGCCAACCGCTGCCGCTGACCGCCTGAGAGATTGGAGCCGTTCTCCTCTAGGATGGTCTCGTATCCTTGTGGCAGACGCTCGATAAATTCGTCTGCCCCAGCTTTACGGGCCGCATCCACTACTTGATCGAAGGTAGCACTCGGATTGGCGGCGGCGATATTTTCGCGAATGGTCGCCCGGAACATAAAATTCTCCTGCAACACCACGCCGATACTCTGACGCAAATGTGCCAAATCGAACTCACGAATATCGACCCCGTCGATACGGATGATCCCCTCTTGGGCCCAGTACATCCCTTGCAACATGCGCGTTAGCGTCGTTTTGCCAGAGCCACTGCGACCAACGATACCGATGACACTACCGGGCGGAAAAGTCAGGGAGATTCGATCCAACGCCGCGATGCTTGATCCGGGATAACGGAAGGTCACCGCGTCGAAGTCGATCCGACCTTGCAACGTCGGATGCAAACCACCAACATCGCGTCCCTCCGGTTTGCGGTTCATGATCTCACCCAACATGTGGATCGACATGCTGGTCTCTTGATATTCGTTCACCAACGACACAATTTGTACCAGAGGACCTACCACCCGGCCGGAGATCATCTGAAAAGCGATCAATGCCCCGACTGTTAGCGTATGATCAAAAACCAACTGGGCCCCGAGCGCAATGACGGCAACCATCATGCCGCGCTCCAGAACCGTCGTCAACGCCACCGCGCTCATAGAGATCATGCCGACACGGAAATACATGCCAATCGCTGCCGCCGACTTTTGCTCCCATTGGCGCCGTTGGACCGGTTCCATCGCCAACGCCTTCACCGTACGCATGCCATGGATGGTTTCTACCAACATCGATTGCCGCCCAGCCTCAGCACGATAGAGATCGTTGAGGCGTGCCCGAAACGGCTTAATCAAAGCCACCACCACCAGGGCAATCAACAGAGCGAAAATCAGCACCACCGACCCCAACTGGCCACTATAGAGGAACAGCAGCGGCAAGAAGATGAAGAGCGATGTGGTGTCCAGTAGGGTTAAAAAGAGCCGGCCAGTCAAAAATTGGCGGATGCGTTCCACCTGCTGCATGTGCCGCACCAGCAAGCCAGCGGAGGTGCTCTCGAAAAAATCCATCGGCAGCGATAACAAATGGCTAAAGGTGCGTCGTGCCAATCGCATGTCAATCTTATTGGTGGCCCCCAACAGCAAGAACTGCCGCAATGAACTAAAAGCGACCTCAAACAGGATGACAATGGTGATACCAATACTTAATACGTATAAAGTTGAATAACTTTCATGGGTTAACACCTTATCCATCACCAGCTGAAAGAAAATGGGCGACGCCAAGGCGATAAAATGCAAGGTAATAACAGCAATCGCAATATCTCGCAAAGCGGTACGTTGGCGCCATATCTCGGGGATAAACCAACTCAGGCCAAATGGCTGATGTGGATCAGTAATCGAGTAGGTGCGTTTGAGCAGCAACAACGCCCCCCCCCAACTGCGACAAAAACTGTCCTGGCCAACCAAGATGGGCTCCACCCGGCTTGCCAGTGGATCCAATACCGCCACTTGGAAGATCTCGGCGTCGGGCGCCTTATGAACACCAATAACGATGACACTGTTACCATTTTTCAGTCGCGCCAGTAATGGAAACAGGCCTCGCATCTTTTGGGTCAGTGTTTCCCAGTCAGCCTGCTCTATTTTGGCCTTGAAACCGTTTTCCTCAGCGATGCGCCGCAACATATCTAACGACGGCTCTTCGGCGGCCAGGGCGTAATTATGGATGAGCCGATCTGGCGACAAAATAACCCCGTGATGCTGGGCAATTGCCGATAAACACTGGACGCTGGTGTGTGGAAAGGGA
Organism: Magnetococcales bacterium; assembly: GCA_015228995.1. GTDB lineage: Bacteria > Pseudomonadota > Magnetococcia > Magnetococcales > JADGCH01 > JADGCH01. The sequence goes on along the minus strand of JADGCM010000072.1, from coordinate 2,188 downwards.
GCTTCCTTGGGCTCTTCTACGACAGTCGGCTGACTGTTCTGATCGGACTCCTCTACGGCAACCATGACCTCAATAATCCTTCAACCTATGATGATGGTGTGTTGTTAGCCAACGTTTGAGCAAAACTATCCCAGTTGCTCTCCCTCAAAAAACGCCATTTGGCGTCACTGTAGAAGCTGACTGGGGCGCTGGATGGCAGATAAACCGACAAACCGGTGACTGAACGGCTGCCATAACGGGTGTCAACCTGTCGGAGAAGACTGGCGCTCAGTGCTCGTTGCACAGCTGCTGCCTCTGCTGCAATCGCCGCTGTCGGGACGGCCGCCGCTACCTGCTGCATATAATTACCGAGGTCGACAAAACCCCATGAATCCCCGTCAGGGAAACCAATACCATTATCCCGAGCAGCGCGCATGGCCTGCCAGTCAGCGCTGCTTCCCCCCTGCGCGGCCACGACAAAACGATTAATCGCCGCCGTTAGCATTGGCAGACGACGACTATCGACCGCTGATAAAGTCACCGGACTGGCTACACTGCGGTAGGAAGCGGCATAATCTGTGACAGCGTACCGGGCCAAGGCAGCCGCGTCCACGGTCGGCTGTTGATCCCAATGGCCCAACCAAGCGGCATAATTCCAACCATCAGCGGGCGTATCCTCCTCTGAAGCCACCAAAATGTCGGTGTAAGGAGCAATTTCCACTGCCTGCTCGACCATCCCCTGTAGGCAGGTATCAAAACCGATCATATCGAAATGAACTCCAGAATCGCCAATAGCGTTACTCATACGACGCACTGGCATTAAGTAATCACCACTACTCTCGTCCTCGCAGGTACCATAAATACCCCCCCCATGGCCCCAAACGACCAGTACGTAATGGTCCGCCGGTTGGGTGGTACGGCTCCAACGAATAAAGTCGGTCAACGTGCCCGGCGCACTGGTATTGAGCTCACCCAGACTGGTCAGAGGGGTACTGATGCTGTCATCGCTGCCATCGTATCGGATGACACCTCGCCGCGTATCACTCCAATCGCCTAGGTCGCGGCTATAGGCAGGGGATCGGTCCAGTAGTACCGTTACCTGTACCGCCTCGGGCAGATGCACCGACTCGATCTCGTTGAGATCAGAGGTCGCCTGACCCTCTAGATCGTTATCTGCCGCCATGTACACCATGATGGTCCAACGCTCAGCTGGACCGGTCACCTGTTGCGTAGCCGTAGCCACTGTCGCCATAGACGATGCCACTGCCACCGATCTGACAGCTGGCATAAACTTACTACGGACATCAGCGGCCGACACCACAACCGCAGGCGGTGCCCAGGACAATGGCAGACGCACGCCAACCTCGGTTATGTCATCCGACGTCCCCGTCAGCACCGGACATCCCACGGCTATAGCGGGCGTTGCAGGCGTCGATTGCGACCGAATAGCACACACCCCTCCCCGCAACACCGTCAAGGATGGCGCCGAGACAGCGGTCGGAACGGTCAAAGGGTGCGTAACAACGACGGCATCCCCCGGCAACGCCACTCCCATCACCACCGGAGGGGGGGGATCTACGGCTTGGACAACAGCAGAGTTCTCTCCCCATCCAACGCTATAATCAGCACTGTAATCGGTGAACGCTAACAAACCGTTGTCAGGAGCCCCCATGCGTTATTACGGCTTAAAATTGGGCGACACGGCCGGCTCGGACGGTTTAGGCAGCGTACTCGGAGCTGGCGCAGCAGCCGGTGGCTGCATATTAACAACGCCCGCCTCGACCAATTTTTTCATGACGTTTTCGGCAATATTAAAAGACCGGACAAAACCATCGATAGGCATGATCAGCCGCTGCCGTGGCTCCAGTCGAGGATTTTGGTTATTGGTGGCCGCTGTGGGATCCATCACGACCAACTCGATCCGCACCACACCATTATTAACAGAAATATTCCCAATACCATCAGCAAATAATTCAGGTATCATTTCAAAACACCCTTCTCGAGTATGATTAAAAATCAGGCAACCGCCACACAACAACGCAGGGTAACGCCGCACGCACCCCGCGTGCCATGGTACACGAAAACCAACGGATCAGCAATTCCAAAATGTAGCAAACAGGGTAAGTTCAGTCAGACAGCCAGAGACCAAGCAGGCGCTCTGGTCCGGCGTAAGGAAAATGCAGGCAGATAAAAAGGGGAGGGATCGTCA
>JADGCM010000071.1 GCA_015228995.1 Magnetococcales bacterium | reverse complement strand
TCATGATGTTTTAAATTTTGATATGCATAAATGACTTCATTCAAAATAGCTCATGGTAATCGGATAATTGATTTCTTTTGCCGCGACGCATCTGAAATAGACGGACTAAAGCCCGTTCTTAACGGTGAATCGTACCCAGTTATACCATTTCTTAGAAATGTCTGTTGTATTATTGATATTGGTGCTCATGTGGGATCGGCGGCTGTTTACTTCAATTCCCTGTATCCGGAGGCAGACATTTTCTCGTTTGAGCCCGATGACGAATCTTTTTCGTTGTTGGTTATGAATTCTAAACAAATAGAACAGGGCAAACTTCGCCCGTTCAATTTCGGCTTGTTTAATCATGATGTTGAGTTGCCTTTTTATCAATACAGCGGTTGTGCTCTTGGAAACTCAATTTGTCAGATTGAAGGATTTCCGGAAGATAGTTGCACGATAACAAAAATCAAACTGAGAAAGCTACTCAGTGTTTTTATGGACTTGTCTATTAATACAAATATTGACATTTTGAAGATTGATACTGAAGGGTGTGAGATTAACATATTGAGCGAAGTATTGTGTGGAAATTATAATATAAAGATATTATATATAGAATATCATGCTGAATACTTTCGTGACATTATCAATAAAATGTTATTCCCGACTCATGTGCTATGGCATGTCAACATCCTGAATTATCACCGTGGTGAATTGGTGTACGTCAATCGTCAATTCGTCTCAAATTTGGCTACTGGGGGGTGTTGATTTTAGTAGGCACCTTCTGCCTACGCACAGAACGAAGTAAGCAGCCTGATCTCTTCCGGCCATAAGGCGGGGTCGATGGTTTCCAGGATGAGTGGTCGTTCGTCAAAACGGGGATCAGCCATCATACAGCGAAATGGCGTCAGACCAATATGGCCATGACCAAGACTGTGGTGACGGTCGACCCGTGATCCAAAGGCGGCCTTGGAGTCGTTGAGGTGGACACCTCGGATGTGTTGCACTCCAATCAACCGGTCGAATTCTGCCAAGGTCTGCTGATAGCCCTCTTCAGAGCTCAGGTCGTAGCCAGCGCTGAAGGCGTGGCAGGTATCCAGACAAAACCCAACCCGTGTCGGCTCGCGTATTTGGCTAAAAATCTCGGCAAGGTGTTCAAAACGGTAACCCAGATTGGTCCCCTGCCCGGAGCAATTTTCTAGCACGATAACGACGTCGTCAACAGCAGCAAGAGCTTGATTGATCGAGTCGGCGATTAACTGTAAACAGCGACTGGGCTCGATTTTGTTGAGGTGGCTACCTGGATGGGTGTTAAGCATGCGCAACCCAAGGGCGCGACAGCGTTGCAACTCGTCGATAAAGGCCTGGAGCGATTTGCGGCGCAGATCCTCCTCCGGATGGCCTAAATTAATCAGGTAGCTATCATGTGGCAGCACATCTTGGGAACGGTAGCCGCACTGCTGCATGGCGGCGTTAAACAGGGCAATTTGCTCCGGTGACAAGGGCGGGGCCTGCCACTGACGTTGGTTCTTGACAAACAAAGCGAAGGCTGTTGCACCGATCACCTGGGCCGCGAGCGGCGCCTGGGCAACACCACCGGCGGCCGAAACATGGGCACCAATTCGTTTCATCGTTTTCTGTAGCCCCTATGGAGTCTGTGTCTGTGGAGATTATCACCCATTATGGAATGATCTTTATCATCCTGTCAATTATGCTTTGCTTTTACGCCACTTGGAACACGGGCGCCAACGATGTCGCCAACGCCATGGGAACGGCGGTCGGGTCTGGTGCAATAGGCGTTAAAAAAGCCATTATCATTGCGATCATTTTTGAAGCGCTCGGTGCCCTGTTAGCAGGCAGCACTGTCACGGACACACTGCAAAACGGCCTATTGCACGGTGCGGCGTTCACAGCGCAACCAGAATGGTTGGTTTACGGTATGTTAGCGGCGCTCTTGGCAACATCCAGCTGGCTGGTGTTGGCTACCGCCTGGGGATGGCCGGTGTCAACCACCCAGGCCATTGTTGGAGCAATCGCTGGCTTTGCCTTCCTAACCACGGGCAGCCATGCGGTACAGTGGAATCAGGTCGGTACCATTCTGCTCGCTTGGTTGTTAACGCCCATGATCGGTGGGCTGCTCGCTTGGTTATTGATGAAAATTGCGCCGGTGGTGGCATGGCTAGGACGGGGAACGACAACAAGGGGAGAGGGGGAGACCGAAAAAATTTTTGCGTCACTCATTGTCTTTGCCGGAGCGGCGATGGCCTTTGCCCATGGTGCCAACGATGTCGCGAATGGAGTCGCCCCGATGGCAGCGGTGATTGCCACGGTGCGTTCAGGTGGTGACGTGATGCGCCACGATTTACCGTTGTGGGCACTGGCGATTGGCACGCTGGGTATCGTCACTGGCCTGGCCACGTACGGCTACCGTATTATGGAAACAATTGGATCTAAGATGACCGAATTGACTCCCATACGCGGTTTTTGTGCCACCTTGGCCGCAGCGATTACCGTATTAATCGCTTCCAGAATGGGATTGCCAGTATCGACAACCCATATTGCGATTGCCTCCATCTTTGGCGCTGGCGTTCCGCGTGGCACAGCTACCCTTGACTTCCGCGTCATGAGTGGTATCGTGACCTCGTGGATGGTCACGTTGCCGACGGTAGCCGTTTTGTCGGCGCTGTTTTTTACCCTTTTTAGGTGGTTGTTCAGCTAGTCAATGGCCTGCTGTGTCACCTACTCGATGGGCGGTTGCAGTCAGGACCCGCGCAGCAAAGGCTGGTAAACCCCGTCAGGACCGGAAGGTAGCAGCGGTAGCTGGATTCTTTGTGTGCCGCGGTGTTCCTGGTGATGGCCGCCCTTATCCCCAATCCGTCCGTTTGGTTGTACGATGTCTTCTTATGTCGTTCTAGCACGTAAATGGCGCCCCCATCTTTTTGATGGCTTGGTGGGTCAACCGCACGTCGTGCAAACCTTGAGCAATGCCTTGCATAGCGGGCGGTTGCCGCATGCTTTTCTGTTTACCGGTATCCGTGGGGTTGGCAAAACGACGCTGGCGCGCCTGCTGGCATTGTGTATGAATTGTCACGTCGGTATCTCGGCGCGACCGTGTCAACAATGTCCCTCTTGCTTAGAAATTCTAGCTGGGAAACACCCCGATGTGTTAGAGGTTGATGCGGCGTCGCGCACCAAGGTCGATCAGATGCGCGATATTCTCGACACCGTGCGCTATACCCCAGCCTTGTCGCGCTTCAAAATCTATATCCTTGACGAAGTACACATGTTGACGACGCAGTCGTTCAATGCCCTACTTAAAACCCTGGAAGAACCGCCGCAACATGTCAAATTTATCTTCGCCACCACCGAGGCGCGTAAAATCCCGGCCACCATTCTCAGTCGCTGCCAACGCCACGACCTGAAGCGGTTGACCCGTGCCGAACTAATCGACCATTTTAGTCACATTCTGACCACAGAACAGATCCCTTTTGAGGTGGCAGCACTGGAGCTGATTGCCCGCCAAGCCGACGGCTCGGTACGGGATGGGTTATCGTTGCTGGATCAAGCCATCGTTCACGGCGATGGCAAGGTACATTGGCAATCGGTTCATACCCTGCTGGGACTGACTGATCGCCACGGGGTGATAGCTATATTACAATCTCTGTTGCAAGGAGACACCGCCGCTATACTGAGAGATGCGGCGCTGTTTTACCAAGATGGGGTCGAACCGGTGGCATTAATCAATCACCTGCTGGAGTTGTTGCATGAGCTGACGCTGCTGCACGCCATTCCAACAGCATCTGGTACGCCAGAGCAACAGCCACTGATGGAGTTGGTGGCAACCACCTCACCCGAACAATTGCAGATGATCTATCAAGTGTTGTTGCGTACCACCCAAGATGTCCGTCAAGCCGATCTACCCTGGCAAGCCTTAGAAATGGCGCTTTTGCGGGTGGCCCATTTACGGCCTATCCCGAACATGGATGATTTGATTGAGCGTTTACTCGGAACGCCGGAACAAAAAAAAACTCTTATAACCGGCAACAGGGCCAAGAATTGGGGTGAATTAGTTGCTACAATTGAGCAGCAGGCCGATCAATCGGCTTTAGCCTTAAAGCTGCGTCAGCAACTCACTTGTCTTGATTTTAGATGGCTGGATCGTCATGACGGTGCTGGTCCGTCGTTATCGTTGCGGCTGCAGCTCACCAATGACTGTTTTGCGACCCCGCGGCGGTTGCAGCAGACGTTGACCGAGTCCCTCCAAAAAATAGGTTATGACCGTTGTCATGTCGTGGTACAGGCGGCGGCTGCACCCACCAGCAGCTGTGACCCACCGCCGCAGCGCCCAGAAACGTTACAAGAGGCAACGGAGCGGCAACAAGCAACCGTGCAACAACAGTTAGAGCAGCAAGTGCGGGATCACAGCGTTGTACAGGCTGTCCAGAAGTTATTTAACGCAGAAATCATACGGTGTGTAGCCAAATGACGACAAACCACAACACGAATAGGCCGGGTATTATCTATGGCACAGCTTGGAAACAGGAGCGCACCGCAACGCTGGTAGAGCAAGCCATTGAACTTGGTTTTCGCGGCATTGATACCGCCTGTCAACCCAAACATTACCATGAGGCGGGCGTTGGCGAGGGAGTAGCCACCAGCTTGCGGCGCGGTCTGGTAGAACGTACCGAGCTCTATCTGCAAAGCAAATTCACGCCACTGGATGGCCAGGATCCGGCACGTGTGCCTTACGATCCGCGTGCCAGCCTCAGCGAACAGGTCGCCCAATCGTTGCAGATGTCTCTTAAAAATCTGCAAACCAGCTATCTGGACTGCTTGGTGCTGCATTCGCCGCTGGCCAATCCGGCACAAACGCTGACGGTATGGCAGGCGATGGAGCAGCTGCACGACGCCGGTGGGGTGAAGCAATTGGGCCTCAGCAATTGTTACCATCTGCAACAACTGGAACAGCTGTACCACGCCGCTCGTATCAAACCGGCCGTGTTACAGAATCGGTTTTATGCCGCCACCCAGTACGATCAGACCATCCGCGCCTTTTGTCACCAACAGCAGATCAGCTACCAGAGCTTCTGGACCCTATCGGCCAATCCCAGGATTTTAGCCCATCCGACGCTGCAAGCACTGGCAAAAAAATACCGACGCACCGCTGCCCAACTATTCTTTCGTTATGTGAGCCAAGTCGGTATCGTCCCCCTCACCGGCACGACCTCGACGCTGCACATGCAAGAAGACCTAGCGATCTTCGAGTTTGAGCTGACCCCTGGCGAGTGCGAGGCCATCACGGCCCTACTCTAGCGGCCTTTGCCAGCCGGGGGACGCCCCGTGTTTTTACTGTTGGCAGCCTCCAACAGCTGCTGGGCGTCGGTGTGTCCCTGTTCAGCAGCCAGGCGTAGCCACTTGAGCGATTCTTTGTTGTTGCGCGCGACGCCGGCCCCTTTGGCATACATACCACCGAGGCTAAACTGAGCGTCGGCGTAGCCCTGTTCGGCGGCCTTACGAAACCATTCGACCGCCTGCACCGGATCTTGCGCCACGTTCCGGCCTTGGTCATAAATGACTCCCAACATGTATTGGGCCAAAGCAATGTTCTTGTTGGCAGCGTAGCGCAGCACCGACATAAAAAAGCGTTGCATCAATCCAGGAGGGTTCATGGTCAAGCTCGTGGCGTGGCGGGCATCGGTTTAATCATGAAGACCGATGGACGGCGACGTTTACCAGCCGCCTGCAACTGGTCTAAATAGTCCTGCCAATAGCTCGATTGCTGTTGCCCCAGGTCATACAAGGTTTCCCATGAATAGACACCACTGTCGTGGTCGTCACTGAAGATGATTTTGACCGCATAATGCCCCACCGGCGTGATTGACCGGATGGTGACATCGATTTTGCCATCAATCAATTTGCGTTGGCTCGGGGTATGACCGCGACAGTCGGCACACGGACAAGTCACGCGCAGATATTCCATCGAATACTCGAACCGTTCGCCGCTGTCCCAACTGATGATGACCTTGCGCTCTGCCGTGAGCTGACGAATTTCAGTGGGAAGTTGTTTGCTGCCATAAGACATAAGACCAGACTCCTTAACTACTGGTGGGATCGGCTGCCAATGACTGAGCACCGTACCCCAGCTGGCACAGCTGTTGTTCAAACCATGCCCGTTGCTCGTGGTACCAAGCATCTTGCAACAGAGCATCCCAACCCCTGGGAGGGAGGCCACGATAGGGCGCTAACAAGCGCTCAATCCGGGTACTGGCCTGTTGTACAACAGCGACTGGCTGCTGACAGAGGGCCTGTGCCACCCCCTCCAGCACGGACTGACCATCCTCAACCCGACCGGTGCAACAGAGCAGCAGGTCACAACCTGCCTGTATGGCCCGGTAAGCGCGATCTGCCAGCGTGCCAGACAAGGCCCCCATTTCTAACGCATCAGAAACAATCAGACCCTCATAATGCCACGTGCTACGCAGCAGATCAAGCAATAGCGGCGCCGACCAAGTAGCCGGTTGCTCGGCATCGATACCAGTGGCCACCAAGTGGGCGGTCATCAAAGCGGGCAAACGCGACAACAGCTGCCGGAATGGTTGTAACTCCCAGTTCGATAGCTCATGGTGGCTTTTATCAACAGTGGGTAACGTCTTATGTGAATCCGATTGCGCCGCACCATGACCGGGAAAATGTTTACCCACCGCCATGACACCAGCCTGTTGCAGGCCATCCAGCCAATGGCCAGCCAAACGAATCACGGTGTCCGGGTGGCAACCAAAGGCACGATCGCCAATCACCGGGTCGGCGCCAACCGTACCGATATCAAGCACCGGGGCACAATCGACGCCAATGCCCAGCGCGGCCAATTCCATGCCACACAACTGCCCCGCCACCGATAGCAGCCGATGGGCCACAGCTGGTCCGTGCTGTTGTTCCATCGCCCCAAACCAAGCCGCAGGTGGGTAGTCAATCAGTGGCTGCCGGATGCGTTGCACCCGTCCCCCTTCCTGATCGATCCATAACGTTGGGGTTGGGTAAACAGTCGAGCGGATTTGGTTGACCAACGCCACTACTTGGTGCGGGGTAACGATATTTCTGGCAAACAAGATCGCCCCGGCCGGAGGCTGTTGCCGCAACCATCGTTCCTCTGCCGCAGTAAGTTCTGGCCCGGCCAAACCTATAACCAAACGCTGTCCAATTAGCTCGGGAGACATATACGCCTATTCATCCTTCGATATTTTTATCCCTTCCCATTGTGAACTCTCATCCTTAACCTGTCAACAGCGTCATCCGCTCATCTATCGCACCCCTCACCCTGCCCTCTCCCACAAAGGGAGAGGGTGAAAAGTGGAAAAGGGCGTCGGGGGGTGAAGGGTGAATATAGCTCTGCACCACCCGTGTCAGGCCAGCGGCGGCGATGGTGATGTTTAAGGCGCTGGAGGCCTTGCTGACATTGCCAGCTGAGTCGGTTTGGATAGCCTTGATGTTATTGTATTTGCCGATAGCCAGATCCACCGCAACACCCCAGTTGCCATTGGCCTTAACGACGCTGCTGCCAAGGATCACATCGCTGGCGGGGTCCAATTTGCCGTTGTTATCGATGTCTCTGAACAGCGCCAGGGTCGCGCCCTTTTCGCCTTTACCGCTAACGACATGGCTATTATTGTTGAATTTCAAATTGCTTGGAGCTGCCGGGGCTACCGAGTCAACACTGACCAGCAAGACCTGACTCGACACTGGACCAATATTGCCGGCAACGTCGGTTTGTTTGGCCGTCAGCGCGTGTTGACCATTGCTGATTTTGGCCAGGGTGAGCTGCCATTTGCCACCACTGCCAACGCTGGCCGTCCCCAAGCTGGCTTTGCCTTCCAACAGAGCAATACTGGCACCCGGCTCGCCGCTGCCACTGATGACCAGCCCAGCCGTTTTGTTGGTGATATAGCGGTCGGAGGGTTCCATATCGGCGACGGCCATATCGGTCGGTGCTGCCGGGGCTGCCTTATCGACCACCAATAGAAATGGTATCGATGGCTCGCTGCTATTGCCCGCCGCATCGGTTTGGGTCGCGGTGATGGCATAGGGGACGTCGCTATGGGACAAGGCCAGATCTGTTTTCCATAGCCCTTTTGAGACCGATAGCATCGCAAACGCAGTGCCATCGATAAACAAGCTCACCTTGGCAGCCCCGGCAGCCGTCCCAGAAATGGTCAGGGCACTGCCCTTGTTGGTGATGTTATCCGTTTTAGAAAGGCCGGTGTCATCGTCTGCGGCCAAGTCGAAACCACCCGGCGTCTGGACGACAATCGGCAACGCCGTTGAGGCTTTACTGACTGTACCGGCAACGTTGGTTTGGATGGCTTTGATGGCGTGCGTGCCACCAAAAAGGTCGATGCTGGCTGCCCAGGTTGCCCCCTCGATTTTAGTGGTCGTTAACAGCTCATCGGCGTCTATCTTACTATTTTTATTGACATCATTAAATATTGCTACGGTAGCGCCATCGCTGCCGTTCCCGGTGATCGCTAGTCCCGCACCGCTCAAGACCACGTTGGTTGCTGCCAAACTGCCATTGACTTGTAAGCCAGAAGGGGCGACGGGCGTGTCCGTATCCACCGAA
>JADGCM010000070.1 GCA_015228995.1 Magnetococcales bacterium | reverse complement strand
ATGAGTGAGCAGACACTCAAACGGCTTTATGAGCCGTTTTTCACCACCAATCGCAACCAAGGTGGCAGTGGCTTGGGCATGTATATTGTCTTCAATTTGGTCACCCAAAGATTGCATGGCACCATTACCTGCGACAGTGCTCCTGGGCAAGGGACGCAGTTTCAAATTCGATTTCCAAGAGTACCTTTGGTGCTCTGAAAAAGAGGCCTTCCCATGTATGGATCCGCCCACTACGCAAGGAAAAAATTCTCTGGCTATGAGAAATGGAGCGGGTTGCCAATGAGTGCGCTGGATTGTTCCAGCGTTCCAGTTCATGTGTGAAAGGCCGTAACGGACAGTTTGTCCTTCGGGGTGCGGTAGACGACCGAATGGCGTTTTCGACAGCCTAGTTCACCTGCAGCAGTCTCTGTAAGCGAATGAATGCGGTTTCCAACACCAATTGTCGGTTGAGGTTATAAATGATGGCAGTGCGGTTGATCTGCTCCAACCAGGAGCTGTAATCGAGCCAATGACGACTGACTGGGCGTTGCTGCCAGTTGTGCCGTAACCAAGCCCGCAGTAGTAGCAACGTCTGCTGAAATCGCTCCCGCTCGCTCCATTTTTCCGCCATGTCACAGAGAACGGCTAGTGGCTGAGTGGCGATGGCGGCTAGGTCGGTCATTAATTCATCCCGTACGGAGACCAATTCTGGTTGGCATAACGTCAAGGCGCGTGCTATCGAACCCTCTGCCAATTGTGCCGCCTGTTGACGCGTCTCCTGATCAACGCTCGTTTGATGCTCAAGTAGGTGTACTAGGGTAGCCGTCGATAAGGGTGAAAAACGGAGTTGTTGACAGCGAGAGCGTAGGGTGGGCAGCAAACGGCCGGGGGTTGTCGTCAATAAAATCAACAGAGATTGCGGGGAGGGTTCCTCCAACGTCTTGAGTAAGGCGTTGGCTGCCGACTCATTCATGGCGGCGGCATCGTCGATCAATACCACCTTCCAATTGCCTTCCATGGCGGTCATCGCCAAGAATTGGTTAGCAGCGCGGATTTGTTCCACCACGATCTGGGTCTTGTCCGCAGCGGCTGTGATGAACTGTAGATCGGGGTGATTGGACGTTGCTAAATGACGGCAGGAGCGGCAACCGCCACAACTATCAACCAGACCATCCGCCAGTTGCCGTGGTGACGCGCAGAACAGCGACTGCGCCAGGGCCAGGGCTGTCTGTCGTTTGCCGACGCCGCTCGGGCCAATAAATAACCAACCGTGGGCAAGCGTTTGTTGCTGTAGGGCGCGCCGAATCTGTTGACAGGGACCCGTCTGGTCAAGGACATCAACAAAGGCCAATTCCCATCTCCTCTACCCGACTCCAGATCCTCTCAGCTACCTGATCGACCGACTGCGACGCATCAATCAGACAACAGCGCTGAGGCTGTTGCTCAACTAGATCTAGAAATCCCTGCCGTATGCGCTGGTGAAAAAGGAGCTCTTCACGGGCAAAACGATCGTTGCCACCATCGCGGTCACGCGCTCGTTGCAGACCAATTTCTGGAGAGATATCCAGCACCAAGGTGAGGTCCGGCAGTAGTGTTCCTAACACCAAGCGATTGATGGTGGCAATGACAACCGGTTCAATGCCACGACCGTGGCCCTGATAAACCCAGGTACTATCGTGGAAGCGGTCACATAATACCCACTGCCCAGCGGCATGAGCTGGTTGGATGGTATAAGCGAGATGTTGGCACCGTGCCGCCGACATCAGGAGTAATTCTGTCAGCGGCTGTATGGTTTCAGTGGTAGATGGCAGCGCATGTAGCAATAACGAGCGTAGTTGCTCCGCCAGAGGCGATCCTCCTGGCTCACGCGTCGTTACCACCGTGACACCAGCCCGTTGCAGTCGCTGTGACAACAACGCTATCTGGGTCGTTTTGCCACAGCCCTCTCCCCCCTCAAAGGTGATCAGACGCCCTGCCATGCCCGAGGTGGCGCTGTATCACGAGGCGATATTTTTACCCAGCAGGCTGAGCTTGCGTAACAACGCCGCGTTGCGCTCGGACAACTGCTCCAGGCTGGCGCTAAAAGTGCGCTCCTGCGTCGCCAACTTACGCAGCATGGCCACGTTGCGCTGCGACAGCTGTTCTAACTTATCGTTGAACTCTTTCTCTTGACCGGTCATTTTACGCAGCAGGGCGCTGTTGCGTTCTCCCAGCTGTTGCAAATACTCCTGCGCCTTATCATCTTTGTTGGACAACTTACGCAACAAGGCGCTTTGTCGTTCGGACAACTGCTCTACTTGCTCATTCATCCGTTCCGCCAATTCTAGAAAACGCTGTTGCCAGTTCTCGGTTGGCGGCGAGACTGCTTGCGAAGACCGACCCTTTTTACTGTCCTTACTTTTTTGCTTAGCCATGGCCAATTAACCCCGTCCTAGCGACTATTAAGTTGGTTGATGACCGCGTCGCAAATACCGCCCCAAGTCGGGCTGGCCTCATTGAGACGCTTTTCAATAAACCGCGCAAAGTAAAGCGCATCGTATGCAGCCGGCAAGTCGCCTTTTTGAAGGGCCTTCAATGCCTTTTCGCCATAACTGATGCTTTCTTGGCTCACCATGGCGACGTTAGTCCAGTAGGCCAACGCCTCTTGCCTATTCGCAAAACTACGGGGCATTTTCTCTGCTGCTGGGAGAGAAGATACCTCCACTTGGTGGCTACCAAACCGCATCGGCCATCCGGAGGTAGCCCAATCAGAGGCCCTCTGGATTGCTTGTTGCAGTTGTGTGATCAAATCTTGATTAGAAGATTGGCTCATGATGGACAAACTCCTCTGTCAGTGGCTAGGTGTTCTTTTCTTGTAAAAACCATTTTCAAAACACTCGAAAAAATATTGCACCAATGGGTGCTCGACAGGTTCCTGCAATAAGTCAGACTCTAAATTTTTTTCTGCTACGTAGGCCTCACCATCGCTGTTATCGACCAAAATTTGATACCATGGCTCATCCTTTGGGGGGCGTGTGACAGCCATGCGCTCATACCACTGTTCATCGCCCTGGTAACAGCAATCAACATCAACGACGACACCACGATAATCAAACAGATTATGATGGACAATCTGGCCAACGAAAAAGCGCGTCTGAGCCGTCTTCATGACAGGTAGCGCCCAGCTGAGGCCACTACAACAGTCATGATACCAATTGCCATGTTTATCGTAACGACGGTCCGAATCCGACCCAGGTACAGGCCTGCTTCGGGAAAAAGCAGCTGGCCAACCATCCACTGCATACGTCGGTAGGGTCCTGTGTAGAGATAAACAAACAGCGCAATCATGGTCCATGCCATGCCCTGCATCAAGTGAATGTGTAACGGTTGCCCTGCTAAACCGTCTAAATAGAGCAAAATCATGGCATAACCGGTAACCGGTAATACCAACACCACGCCCCAAACGACGGCAAAAAAACGCCGTAACACCCGCGACCAAAGCAAAACCCTACTCTCAAGCTCCAGGTCATTGGCCGATGGACGCAGCATAAAATGGGCGAAAAACATGCCACCCACCCAAATGACAACAGCAAGCAGATGAATAGCCAGCAACGCGGCAAGCATAACACAAACACCTGACTACGTTCTTCAGAGCCTCTGGGTTTCCTACAACCCCGCTCCTCATTTAGGGAGAGGGGTTGTAAGCAATAAACGAGGCTCAGTGGCCCTCGCGTCCCATACCCATGTCAATGTAACCGGTCGGACATACCTCGGCGCAGATATGACAACCGACACAGGTTTCATAGTGCGTGAAGACAAACTGCCCCTCTGGGCTATCCTTAAAGCTAACGATGGCCTTTTGTGGACAGAATTTCTCGCATTGACGACACTCGAAACAGAGACCACAACTCATACAGCGTTCGGCCTCAGTCAAGACCTCACTTTGTTGCAGGACCTGCAAAATCTCCTGCCAATTGTTGTTGACCACCGCAGGGTGCTGTAGGCGACGTTTGGGCTGGGGTTTTTCGACGAAAAAGTCCCATTTTAACTTCTCATAGCGAGCAATATCAGGCTTATCGGCTTTCTGTGGTAAAGGTTTGCCTTGAGCGTAGAGATTCATCGCCTCAGCTGCTTTACGACCATGACCAATAGCAGTGGTCAGCAAGGTAATTTTTACCGCATCACCACCACCAAATACACCAGGCATGCCCTTGATTTGATAGTTATGATCCACCTGGAAAAAGGGTGTATTACCGGTTGTCTGTTCCATGCCAGCCATATCAGTAGTTTGACCGATGGAGGCGACGACCATGTCGGTCTCAATGACAAAATTGGTCCCCTCCTGAGCCTTATAACGGAAGAAGGGGATAGCATGATTCCACCCTTCCTCCCCCTTGTCCTTACGAACCATCTTGACACACTCAAGACCGGTGATATGACCATTGCCATCACGAATCACCGCCACGGTACCAACCTGAAAACGCACATCGGTCCCTTCGTGGACCGCCTCGGCGTATTCATTGGGCGAACAATTCATCTCCTCACGGGCGACGCCGGACAGCAAGGTCGCTTTCGATCCCAGGCGCAGGGACAAACGAGCCACATCCATTGCCACGTCACCATCACCGATTACGACTACGTGACGGCCAATGTTCATTTTGGATGCAGCCTCAGGCCCCCCTTTCATCTCAAACTCACGCAAAAAATCAATAGCATTGGTACACATCGGACCATCGGCACCCGGTATCGGTAACGACCGACCCTTTTGGGCCCCGACAGCCAAAAAGACCGCCGCATATTGCGCACGCAGCTCATCAAGGGAGATATCAACACCAATTTTGGTATTAACCCGCACCTCAATACCCAAATTGAGGATACGCTCGATTTCCTTATCCATTACGTCCCGATCAACACGATAACCCATGATGCCATAACGCATCATGCCACCCAGCCTGGGGTCGCGCTCAAACAGGGTCACTGCATGACCCTGTAGGGCCAATTGGTAGGCACAGGAAAGACCACCTGGACCAGAACCCACCACCGCCATCTTCAGACCACTGGCTGGGGCAGTTTTCTTGAATTGCAAATTATGCTCGATCGCATACTGACCAATGGCATGCTCAATGGCATTGATGCCGATGGATTCGTCGCGATATTGCCGGTTACAACCACCCTGGCATGGGGCCGGGCAAACACGCCCCATCACTGCCGGAAACGGGTTGGTCCTGGTCAGGCGATAAAAGGCATCAATCCAGGGATCACCGCTCTCCCCTTTCCAGATACCGTGCAGCACGTTGTTATAGCCCCGAATATCCTCACCAGCTGGACAAGAGTCGGTGCAAGGCGGCACACGTGTCTGGTAGGTAGGACATTTGGTACTTCGGTCGCCATAGGCTACAACGCGACCCAGCCCCTTTTCAGTCTCAAAGGGCTTGAACTGCCACTGGATAGCCTGTTGATGAAATGGATTACTTTCTACTTCTGCCATGGAACGTTCCTTAAAAGCGCACATGAGCGGACTGGTTGAAGGAGACTCTGGCATGCCGATAATTATCGATCATATACTTATCGAACGGCAAACCGGTCTCTTCAAAGAAGCGCTTCCAACCAATACGATCTGCCCACTCCCCAAGGCGCTCCCACTCACGACCACCTTTTTTGTAAGCGCCAAGGATGCGCTTAACCACCTCGGTCACTTCTGGCCAACGGGGTGGGTTGTTGGGTAGACCATGACAGACCAACTTCATGTTGGCCGGACGGGTGCGGGCATTGGAATTTTTACCACCCACCCATACCGCCAGTTTGGAATACTCGGGATGATTGATCTCCATGGCCGGGCAGGCGCCAAAGCAAGCGCCGCAGAAGATACATTTCTCTTCTACTACCATCAAGGAGGGCTGACCATTGACCGTGGTAGGACGGATGGCGGCCACCGGACAGCGGGCCACGGTACTGGGCATTTCACAGATGTTTTTCAGGATCTCATGGTTAATGCGCGGTGGACGCGTATGCTGGACCACCACCGCAATGTCAGCCTGACCCCCACAGTTAATTTCACAACAGGAGGTGGACATCCGCACCCGATTGGGCATCTCTTCTTTGACGAAATCATCGAAGAGGGCGTCCATCATGCTTTTGACCACCCCAGAGGCATCGGTGGCTGGAATGTCACAATGCAGCCACCCTTGGGTATGGGCAATCGCTGAGATGGAGTTGCCGGTTCCACCTACTGGGTGTCCCAGCGCTTCCAATTCCTTGATTAGCGGGGCAACATTGGCCTCATTAGGCGTCATAAACTCAACATTATTGCGCACAGTCCAGCGCAAGTGGCCATCAGAATAGCGGTCTGCCAAGTCGCACAACCGCCGCACAATGTCGATCGTCACCTGCCGATGGGTGCCAGCACGCACGGTGTAGATAACATCACCGCTGTTGGCAACATGCCTCAAAACGCCCGGGCGGGGCCTAGTGTGATATTTCCATTGGCCGTAGTTCTTGACAATGACCGGATGCAACAGTTCCCGGTAGGTATGGGGGCCGGACTCAACAGTTTTCCACTCTCTACTCATAATAAACGACTCCTACAATGACGGTACCAATTGGGTGTCTCACACGAAACCATTAAGCGGCAATCTCTCGCAAGACCGGCGTATGGGTGTAATCGGCCTTGAAATAGGGATTGTCACGTGGTGACACCACCATATCGACGTGGGCGTCTAGACCGACGGCATCCAGGAAGTTTTGAATACCAATTCTCTCAATGGCTTCACCTAAACGCTCATGATCAAGACCATTCTCGGCCCAATAATCAATGATGCGATCTGTCAGTTCGGTAAAGGCTTCTAAGTCTTCCTCGGTTTCCATCTTCATGAACGGAATCATCATCGAACCCAACATATTGCCCATCTTTAAGTGCCCTTTACCACCCAACAACAAAGCGGCGCCGCGCTCTTTCCCGGGCGAGAGGGCTTTGTTGAGCACGTTGATGCAGTGCATGCAACGTACACAATCTTTGTTGTTGATTTCAAGGTCATCGTTTCCCTTGAGGGTAATGGCCTGGGTGGGGCAGCGAGTGATGACATTGTTGACAATGTATTCGGTCCCCTTGGTGGCAAAATAATTTTTCAGCTCAGCACGATCCACCTGAATATCGTCACGCCAGATGCCAATAACCGACATGTCGGAGCGCTGAATGCTATTCATGCAGTCGTTTGGACAACCAGAGAACTTAAATTTCATCTTGTAGGGAAGCTGAGGACGATGGACATAGTCGGTATAATAAGAAAGAACCTTATGATGAGCCTCTAGGGTGTCGTAACACGCCATTTCACAACGAGCCTGACCAACACAGGAGGCACCGGTCCGTACTGTGGCACCAGCCCCACCGAGATCCCAACCCAACTGATTGAGTTCATCAAAGCAAGCCTGGGCGTTGGCCTGGACGATACCCTGCAACTGTAAATTACCCGTCTGACCATGCATGGAGATGAGTCCAGAACCATATTTCTCCCAAATATCGCAGATCTGACGCAGCGCCTTGCTGGTATAGTGCAGACCAGGTGCTGGCTGGATGCGCATGGTGTGAAACTCTTTTGCCTCTGGGAATTTATCGGCAATCATTGAATAACGGCTGATGATGCCAGCTCCGTAGCCATGGACACCGACGACACCACCTTTCCAGTATCCCATGCGAGTTTGGTAGGAGTAATTCAGTTGATCTAGGGCACCACGCACCATGGTGCTACCCGTTCTGTTGGCTAACTCCTTGAAGCCAGAAATGAAACTTGGCCATGGACCGGTCTCCAATGTGTCGAGCATGGGAGTTGGGTTCAACTTAAACGCTTGTGCGGAAGTGGTCTCAGACATCGCGATTCCTCAACAGGTAGGGTGGAAATGGTCTATGAAACGAATGAAACTACCAATACTGCCCGAATATTATCATATTCTAAAATTTGATGCCAGGATTTTTTTATATCAGCAGTTCCACGTTTCAACAACGGTTGAAAAATTGGACCAGGACAACCTTGCGAAGTTCCCATCATATCACCGCGTGACTTTTAGGTAAAATCGATTTATAGAGGTAACATGAAATTATCTCTCAGGGCTATCTGTACAGGACTACCATTGTCGCATGTTTGATCTTCACATTATTGAGCAGGTGATCCAGCTGTGGGGGATGGGCCGACCGGACGAACACCGCCAGTTGCCGAGCGATTGGGTTAAGGTGGCCATGGAAACAGTGTTTCTGGCCAGCTTGAAGCGCGAAGAGGACCGGCCTGTCCAGGTGAGCGTGGCGTTGATCGACCCCGACTGCTTTGACGAGAAGAGTCGACCTGGTGAGAGCATCGTCTTTCGTTTTCCGCAGCACCTCCACTTTACCGTCGATGCGTTAGTCAAAATCGCGCCCGCTTTTGATCCTATTACCACGGCGCTGGCGGTGTGGAGTCCCAATGGTGACCCAGCTGGCCTGGAGATATGGGGAGCAATATTCACCAGCACGCGTGGACGTAACCGTTTTGATTCGTTGCCATTGCCGTTATCCGCTCCCGATGTGTTGATCATTGCTTCGCGTAAAATTGGGGCACTAACGGTATTCCGTGGCGATAAAATCATCGCGCGTTTCAATGCCGGACGGTTTTCGCAACCGACCCCGACCCCGTTTACGGCTAGTCTGATGGGGTGGAGCCTCTTAAAAGTGATCAAGACCCATCCTGAATTTCAGAAATATGGCACCAA
>JADGCM010000069.1 GCA_015228995.1 Magnetococcales bacterium | reverse complement strand
ACGCTTTCCGATTGGATCGTCAGTGGTTCATCGCCAACAAAGTTCCGTTCTACCAGCAACAGCAATAACTCACGACGCAAATTATCACAACGCCCCAGCGGTAAATAATCCTGGCACATAATGGGGGTGATGGGCAGCCATTTTTGCCATTGCCGCATCGGTTGCACCAGATTGAGCAGGAACAGACGGCGCAGTCCGGTTGGCATCATCTGGGCAGCTTCTTGTTCGGATGCCAGTAACAGCAGCGAGACGCTATCACCATCGTCGCGCAGTGCTGGGTAGCCATCAATGGTGCGGCCTGCCGCCGTTAGGGGAACCTTGGTGGGGAGCAAACCAAAATTCCAATGGCGCAGATGGTGTTGTTCAAATTGATGGCGGGCCAATTGGGCAAAGCGCTCCCGGGCCTGGTCGCCAAACTGTTGTCGAAGCGCCTCTAAGTCGCGCCCTTGGGCCAATATCTGGGGTTCCCGACTGCTATCGCGATCTTCATCGATCACCTTAAAATTCATGGTGAGATGTTCGGGCAACAGCTGCGGTTGCCAAGCACTGGCGGCAATGGTGATGTCGCGAGTTTGTCTGAGACAGTCGTCCAAAGCGGTCACTAATGGTCGATCATCGGCGACAATGTGTTGCAAACAGTGTTCAACCATGTCGGGCAGCGGCACCAATTTGCGTCGTTCGGATTGGGGCAGTGTTCTAAACAGGGCGGTCACCTTCTGACGCAGCATGCCAGGGACCAGCCAATCGAACCGATTGGCGTTGGCGCGGTTGAGCAGTGCTAGAGGCATACGGACGCTGATGCCATCGTCCCCTTGTCCGGGATTGAAGTGGTATTCGAGTGGGTAATGATCCTGGCCGATGATCAGATGCCCCGGGTAATGGTTGAGGGAACTATCGGCCGCCTGCCGTAATAGAAATTCGCGACTGAAATACAGTAGCCGTGGTTGGCGCCGTTCCGCCCGCCGCCGCCACTGATCCAGCTGTTGTGCCGTGGTAATATCAGCGGGTAGACGCTCATCGTAAAAGGCCACTAAGGCTTCATCATCGACCAATAAATCACGGCGCCGTATCTTGTGTTCCAGATCACGCACTTCAATGATTAATTGTTGGTTGTGGGTCAGAAAAGGGGGCAAGGGCAGTCGCCAGGCCCCAGCCACCAAGCCAGCGCGAATCAGGATGTCTCGGGCCAGAATCGGATTGATGGGGCCGTAATGAACGCGACGGTCTGGGACCAGAGTCAATCCATAGAGGATCACCCGTTCGTGGACCATGCTCTGGCCGCGCTTGCTGTCCCAATAGGGATCGGACCACACTTTGCGGCACAAAGGGCCCGCAGCGACTTCAATCCAAGCGGCTTCGATGGCGGCACAACCACGCGCTTGCAGCCGGGTGGTCAGTACCAGTTCAGAGGCCATGACCCACTCAGGCGGTTTTGGGTAGAGCCCGGAACCAGAGGCCAAGACAAAACGGTTGTTACGCACCGCAAGATAGTCGCGTTTTTCCTGTCTGACCCCGATATGTCCCAACAATCCGGTTAAAATGGCCTGATGCAGGGTGGCGTAGTCGGCGGGGGTGGGGTTGAGCTTAAAGCCCATTTCGCGTACTTGGCGGCTGAGCTGTTCGTGCACATCTCCCCATTCACGCACCCGGCTTAGCGATAGAAAATTGTCCCGGAGGAAAGTACGGAATTTATTCTTCGATTTGGCATTGCGGCGGCCGTCGCTGATGAATTGCCACAGCGTTAACCAAGCGACAAAATCGGAGCGTGGGTCGAGAAAACGGCGATGGAGCTGGTCCGCCTGTTGGCGTTTCTCGGCTGGCCGCTCGCGCGGGTCTTGCAGATCCAGAGCAGCGCTGATGACCAATAATTCGGTGACGCAGTCGTGGCTACGGGCGGCGAGCAACATCCGACCGATGCGTGGATCGAGTGGCAAGGCGGCCAATTGGCTACCCATAGCAGTCAGTTGGTTCTCCTCATCCAGTGCTCCTAACTCTTGCAACAGCCGTTCGCCATCACGTACCGCTGATGGCGGCGGGGCATCCAGGAACGGAAACTGCTCAATTGTGCCTAAACGTAGCACTTTCATACGCAGAATAACCGCTGCCAATGAGGAACGCAAAATTTCTGGATCGGTAAAGGCGGGACGATCCAGATAATCCTCTTCGCTGTAAAGACGGATGCAGATGCCATCGGAGAGGCGGCCACAGCGCCCTTTACGCTGATCGGCTGATGAGCGAGAGATTTTTTCGATCGGTAATCGTTGGATCTGACTGCGGCCACTATAGCGGCTGATCCGTGCCAGCCCACTATCGACCACATAGCGGATACCGGGTACGGTGATGGAGGTTTCGGCAATGTTGGTCGCGAGAATGAGACGCCGTTTGGCGGCGGGCTGAAAGATGCGCTGTTGATCTGCGGTCGATAATCGGGCATATAGAGGCAAAATGATGACCCCGGGGGGGTGGTGTTTGCGGAGTGCCTCGGCGGTCTCACGAATTTCACGTTCACCGGGCAGAAAAATCAAGACATCACCGCTGCCTGCGGCGCATAGTTCATCGACCGCCGCCAATAAAGTTTGTTCGCGTAACTGCTCTGGGTCCAGATCGGTGGTGTCGGTTGCTATGGTTGCCAGTTGTTGTGGGGGACGATAACGAACCTCAACGGGATAGATACGACCGGAGACGTTGAGAATGGGGGCTCCCTCAAAGTGGCCCGCTAATTTTTCGGCATCAAGCGTCGCCGAGCTGATCACCAGCTTCAGGTCACGACGGTGTCCCCGGATCTGTTGCAGATAACCGAGCAAAAAGTCGATATTAAGACTGCGTTCGTGTGCTTCGTCGATGATCAGGGTATCGTAGTTCAGCAATAGACGATCCGAGAGGGTCTCGGCCAGCAAGATGCCATCGGTCATCACCTTGATGAGAGTTGTTGGCGCCGAGTGGTCACTAAAACGTATTTTATGGCCGACTAGGGGGCCAGTGGTGTTTTCTGGTTGTAAATCACGGGCCAGAAAATCGGCGATGGCGCGGGCGGCAATGCGGCGTGGCTGGGTCAGACCGATCATGCCCGCACGGCCGCGTCCCAACTCAAGACATAATTTTGGAATTTGGGTCGTCTTACCGGAGCCCGTTTCACCGCAGAGAATGACTACCGGATGTTGGCTCAGTAGAGCGGCGATTTCCGACCGCGCCTGTACAATTGGCAACGACTCTGGGTAGTGCAACGTCGGCACGCTGGCCTGACGGGCGGCATATTCATGGTGGGATTGCTCTATGGCGGGGAGGGCCTCACGTAGCAACACCAGGCCACGCGCTGGCTGGCTCTGTAATTGCTGGCGTACCAAACGCAATCGCCGATCAATGGCAGCCCGATCACGGGCCATGCAGCGTGTTGCTGCCGCCGCTAACTGCTGCCACTGTTGCCACGCTTGTTTCAAAACCGACGGGGTAGGGGGTGCTTCTGGGGCCACGACTAAACGCGTCAATTACGATCGTCGACATGTCCTGGGTCGGCTGCTGCTTCTTCCTCGTCCTCGGTGTACAGGTTGCCAAATGGCACCTGCCAATTACGCCAGAGCTCCAGATTTTTTTGGGCCATGTCGGCCAGATTAGATAACACCGCCATAGTTGGCTCTGAGCCGGGAGCCAAAGAGGTATGGCGCCGAAATAAATCCTGTTGTTCCAGAAAAAGCTCTAAGCTGCGTTGCAGAAAGCGACTCATCTCCCGGCGGTGCGAGTCGCCATAGAGGCGAATCATCGTGGTCAATAGCTCGGTCGATAGAATCGGCAGTTGCTTTTCTTCTTGCTCGCCAATGATCTGTAACATGACATGACGCGTTAGTTGTTCGCCAGTACGGGCATCTACCACTTCAATCTGATCGCCATCTACCACCAACTGACGCACCCCATCCAGAGTGAGGAACTTGGAGGTCGCGGTGTCGTACAGGCGACGATTGAGGTATTTTTTGATAACGCGGGCAGAAGTAACCACTGTGGCCAACCAATTCAATTCAGATAACGTAAACGGATCCCCCTCACCCCCGACCCCCTCTCCCACAGGTGGAGAGGGGGAGCATGAAGCAACCTTCACCCTCTCCCCTTGTGGGAGAGGGAAGGGTGAGGGGTGTGAAAAGCACAGCGCAGCTATACTGCGGTTGCGCCGTCATTACTAGGTCATAAATTGACCGCCATTAATGGGCACGTTGGCGCCGGTGATAAAACCAGAATCCTCATGGGCTAGAAAAGCGACCAGCCGGGCAATTTCCTCTGGGCGCGCCAGACGCTTGACCGGAATTTGCTCGATAATTTTATTACGTACCGACTCTTCAATCGCCATCACCATCCGGGTGCCGGTATAACCCGGGGATACCGTGTTGACCGTGATCCCCTTGCTGGCTACCTCTTGGGCCAAGGCCATGGTGAAGCCGTGCATGCCCGCCTTGGCTGCTGAGTAGTTGGTCTGACCGAACTGTCCCTTCTGACCGTTGATCGATGAAATGTTGACGATACGACCGTAGCTACGTTCCAACATGCCATTGATGACATGACGGGTGACATTAAAGACGCTGTCCAGATTGGTGGTTAAAACGGCATTCCATTGATCCAGCGCCATTTTCTTAAACATACCATCTTTGGTGATACCCGCATTGTTGACCAATACTGCGATCGGTGCCACCCGCGCCTCGACATCGGCAACCGCCTTACCACAGGAGGCAAAATCGGTGACCTCCATTTCGACCACCTCAACCGTCAGCCCCTCGCCCTGACGTTCCCTCTGCCAATCACCCACTACTTGAGCCTCAAACGGGGCGTAGCTGGCGACCACCCGACAACCATCCCGCACCAACGCCGCACAAATAGCGGTCCCAATACCACCGACGCCACCGGTTACCAACGCACATCTCTCAGCCATGAACGATTACTCCTCTATTAAAATGTGGTACTGAACAGACTTAACGCTCGACCGTGAGCGCCACACCCATGCCGCCACCGATGCAAAGCGTGGCCAGACCGCGACGGGCATCGCGCCGCACCATCTCATGGAGCAGGGTGACCAGAATCCGTGCCCCCGAAGCACCGATGGGGTGTCCCAAACTAATGGCACCACCGTTGACATTGACCTTGTCCAGATCAAAACCAAGGCCACGATTGACCGAAATGGCTTGGGCAGCAAAGGCCTCATTGGCCTCAATGAGGTCGAGATCGCCAATTTGCCATCCTGCTTTGGCCAAACATTTTTGCACCGCTGGAATAGGCCCGGTGCCCATAATGCGCGGCTCGACGCCAGCACTGGCATAGGAGACAATACGCGCCATCGGCGTCAAGCCCAGCTCTTTGGCACGGCTGGCAGACATGACAATTAAGATGGCAGCACCGTCGTTGATGCCCGAGGCATTGCCAGCGGTGATGGTACCTGCCTTATCGAAGGCGGGACGCAGTGCCGCTAACGCTTCGGCTGTTACCCCTGGGCGTGGAAATTCATCGTTGTCAAATACCAGTGGCGGCCCTTTGCGCTGAGGGATTTCAAAGGGAATGATCTCATCACGAAAACGGCCACTCTTTTGCGCCGCTTCGGTTTTTTGTTGCGAGGCCGCCGACAGGGCATCTTGCTCCTCCCGGGTGATGGTAAAATCGCGGGCAATATTTTCCGCGGTGACTCCCATGTGGTAGTCATTGAAAATATCCCAGAGACCGTCACGGATCATGCTGTCAACCAGCTTCCAGTCACCCATCTTAACGCCCTGGCGCGAATCGGGTAGCAGGTGGGGAGAGGCACTCATATTTTCCTGTCCGCCAGCGATGATGACGCCAGCGTCGCCACAACGGATGGCCTGCGCCGCTAAATGCACCGTTTTGAGACCGCTGCCACAGACCTTATTGATGGTCATAGCGGGCACTGTTACCGGTAGCCCAGCTCCAAGAGCGGTTTGCCGAGCTGGATTTTGGCCAACTCCAGCGGTCAATACCTGACCCAGGATCACCTCATCGACCGCATCCGGTTTGAGGGCTATTTTTGACATGAGACCCGCAACAACCCTCGCTCCCAGAGTGCTGGCTGGGATGGAGGCGATTGTTCCGAGAAACTTACCGATGGCCGTACGACCAGCGGCGACAATGACAGCATCTTCCATACCGCGATTCCCCCTTAACTCAATCCAACTGAATCAATCAACGCACGCACAATAATCGATACCTGCTACAACATCAACCGATAATGTTGCTCACCAACGTGATCCAGAATCAATGTTATAACCGCGTTCATCATGGAGGGCCAAATCAATGCTATCGATCTCTTGCTCTTCGCTGACACGCAGGCCGATCAACCGATCAATACCTGTGAAGATGAAATAGCTGATCAGCCCACTCCAACTCACCACCGCCGCAACCCCCAATAATTGCACCCCAAATTGGCTGATCATGTTCATGCCATCGCTGTAGCCACTGCCACCGAGCACGGGAGCAGCACAGACAGCCGTCAACAGTGACCCAAGAATGCCGCCGACCCCATGCACGGGGAAAACATCCAACGAGTCGTCGATGTGCCAGCGTTGTTTGACGATTTGGGTCGCCCAGTAGCAGACAAATCCAGCGATGCTGCCAATCAGCAGCGCCCCCATCGGTCCACTCGACCCAGAAGCGGGGGTGATGGTGCCCAAACCGGCCACCATGCCGGTAATAATACCCAGGACGCTGGGCTTGCCATGACGCAGCCATTCCATCATCATCCACACCAAGGAGCCTGTTGCGGCACTGATGTGGGTCACCAAGACCGCCATGCTGGCGCTGCCATTGGCGGCCAACGCCGACCCCCCATTAAAACCAAACCAGCCGACCCACAGCATGGCCGCACCGGTGTAAGCCATGGTGAGATTGTGGGGCATCATCAGCGTGTGGGGAAAGCCTTTGCGCGGACCGACCACCAGCGCCGCGACCAGTGCCGAGACACCCGCTGTGATGTGCACCACCAAACCACCGGCAAAATCTTTGATGCCCAACGTCATCAGCCAGCCACCGCCCCATATCCAGTGGCAAACGGGTATGTAAACCAGCGTTAACCACAGGGCGGTAAACCAGAGCAGCGCTGAGAACTTCAACCGTTCGGCAAAGGCTCCCGTCACCAATGCCGGTGTAATCACAGCAAAGGTGAGTTGGAATAGGATGAACAGTGTCTCAGGAATATCCTGGGTGAGAGATTCGCTGTTGACACGGGCTAGAAATAAATTGTGCCAACCGCCCACCACGCTATTCCAACCACCGCCATCGCCAAAGGCCAGGGTGTAACCGTACACCAGCCACAGCAGTGACACTAGGCAAGTAATGGCAAAGCAGTGCATCAGCACCGACAGCACGCTGGTGGTGCGCACCAGCCCGCCATAAAATAGGGCCAGCCCTGGCAAAGTCATGAACAGCACCAGCACCGTGGCTGTCAACAGCCAAGCCGTATTAGCGGCGTTGAGCTGCGCGGTCTCTGCCCAACCGTAGGTCGGCGCGATCAGCAGTGTGCCGATCAGAAAGAAGACAAATGGACGCATATCGGTTCCTCCTTATGTGCTCAGGCCTGCCAACTTGAGTAAGGTGGGATAGCCTTCGTCTTCCCCCTCACCCCCCGGCCCCCTCTCCCACAGGTGGAGAGGGGGGGTATGAAGCAGCCTCTTTTCACCCTCTCCCCTTGTGGGAGAGGGCAGGGTGAGGGGTGTAAATGGCGCACAACCTTTACTTCTTGGATCGTAACCTTGTCAAGTGGTGAAAGTTCATGGTAGATAGAACGGGGCTGTTAAAATGGCGTCACATCCGGTATGATACCGTTGTACTGAGGGTCGTGGGGATAATCTTGGGAGAGACGGAATGGTAATGGCGTCGAAAGGGCCAGTCTGGAGCAGATGGCTGCAGAGCATGGGCCCGCGACATACAGGTCTGAAACAGACCTTGATTTTGATCAATACCGTGTTTAGTCTCGTCATTGTGGCGGTACTGGTCGTCGTCTACTGGATGACGCAGACCATGGCACAGGACAGCGATACCATCAATCTGACCGGCCGGCAGCGCATGCTGTCACAGAAAATGGTCAAGGAATTTTTGCTCTACAGTGGTGATCGTCAACCGGCCGGTCTGGCCGCGTTACAAGTCTCGGTGCAGGTATTTGACGAGACATTAACCGCCCTGTTGACCGGTGGCATGGCACCGCGCACATTAGACCGTAACCGCCCTGATCCGGTGCAGATGTCTCGTCCCACTGCCGCCACCGAGGTGCAATTGCAACGGGCGCAAGCAATCTGGAAGCCTTTGATGGCGCGCTTGCAGCGGTTGGGACAGGATGATTCGATTGATTTGACGGCGCTGCGTCAGGAGTTATTGCCGGCCAGCGACCAATTGCTACAAGCGATGCACCAAGCCTCGGCAGGGATGACCCAGGTTGCCTCTGACCATGTTGCCCGTATCGTCCAAGCGGTGGTGGTGTCTGGTGTGATCGCCTTGTTGGTAACGGGGTTTGTGTTGTTGCGTATCCGCGCTATTAATCAGCAACTGGATCGTTTCCATCATGGCATGGGTGCCATAGCCGGTGGCCAATTGACCCATCGCATTACCGAAATGGACCGTACGACCGAATTGGGACGGTTGGCATACCACGCCAACCAGTTGGCCGATAGCTTCGTCAATATCAGTCGTCATGTGATGATGGAAGCCCGTTCTCTGGGGGCATCGGTGCAGGAAATCATTGATGCTAAGAATCATTTGGCCCAAGATTCCCATGATAACCAAG
>JADGCM010000068.1 GCA_015228995.1 Magnetococcales bacterium | reverse complement strand
GGCCGCCTTAGCTCAGTGGTAGAGCAGCTCACTCGTAATGAGCAGGTCTTCGGTTCAAATCCGAAAGGCGGCTCCATACCGTCAGCCTTGGTCATAATTCAGCCGTATATACTGCTGGCAGTCCACTTGGAAGATCGGCCAGGACGGATCGTCCAGTCTGAGCGCCGTTAATTTGCCTCCATAGACGCACCCCGAATCAATGCCAAAACAGTGGGGTGGGCGGCGAACCAGCCCGGCCGTCGCCCAGTGCCCAAAAACGACTCGCTCCGCGGCAGACCATTGGCGTTGTTCAAACCATGGGCGAAAAGGGGTAATGGCGTCCTGCTCTGGCAAGGCATACGGATTGACGCCGTGGGCAGCAGCATGGTTGCCAGGCCAGAGAAACTCCCCTTGTGGACTGCACAAACGCCCCTTGGTGAGGATATTTAGGTGATAGCGCATCGATGGGGTGATTGGGCCTGCCTTGGCGAGTGTGCGTGATAGCGATTGGGCAATCTCTTGGGCCTGATTGAGTCCCCACAGTGGTGACAAAGCGGCGTGGACCAAACTCCAACCCAAGGCTTCGTCATGGTACAACAACGGCAACGTTTTTAACCAATCATGAATCTGCTGGGCATCGACAGCCTCCAGTAGGTAGGCACTGTGCCTGAGGAAGATAGCGGAGGGGTTGTCCACCATACCAAAAAGGGCGCGTAATTCGTGGTTACCCATCACCACGACAGCCTGCGGGCCCATGGCACGCACCATGCGCACCACTTCAAGCGAAAATGGGCCGCGATTAATCAGATCGCCGACTAAGCACAGACGATCTTGTTGTGGATTGAAGGCAATGCGGCGCAATAGCGCCTCAAACTCACGCGCACAGCCATGGATGTCCCCAATCGCATAAACGGCCATGGCTAACGATCCTGTTCACTCTGTGACCATTTACCCCAGGGGTGATGCACCAAGTTGGCATTGCAGTAACGAGCATCGTGGGTAACCTCACGGCCCAGCCAGTCGGGCAGGGGAGTAATGTCTTGACCTTCTTGGTGCAACTCTACCTCGGCCACGATCAACCCTAGGTTGTCCCCAAAGAACTCATCGATTTCCCACAGCAGTTTGCCGACAGCCATCGTGTAACGCCGTTTTTCAATGAGAGGCGGCTGACATAGGTGTTCCAGCAGATAACAGGCATCATCCAGTGGTATGGGGTACTCAAACTCCGGGCGGGTGAAACCCTGTTGCACCACACCCTTGATGGTCAACGTTGCCTGCTCCGCAACGACCCGCACCCGCACCACGCGTTCCTTAACGGTAGATAAAAAACCCTGGCGGAACAGGCGCCCATTGGCACAATCGCGGCGCCAACCATCGTGCTGAACTAAAAAACGGCGCTCAATCTCATATTTCAAGGGATCAAATCCTCACTCCAGCGTTCGGTGGTGCCTACCGGTGGGCTATCGCCTTGGAGTAGGGCAGCAACCGCCAACAAGGCTCTACGGGCCGAACCAACTGGATAGTAGAAAGCATCCCAATTCTCGTTGCCTTCACCGTCGTGCACCGGGACCACATAATCAAACTTCCATGCCTCGCGCATCTCAACAATGGCACTGGCAGCCCTTTTCTCGATATTTTCCAGATCCTTCAAGGAAAGGTGGCTTTTCTGTCGTGTGGAACGATGTAGCAATTTGCGCCGCTGAATGTCAGTGACAAAACCAACCAAGTCGACGCCACGTGCCGGATCCTTGAGGTAAAGAATCTCTTCGCAGCTCAATGGCGACAGAAAAATCGACAACACCGGAAATTTTTCAAATAGCCCATATTCACGCAGCTTGGCGGGCACGAACGGGTTGCCCTCAAAAAATGGATCACGGTTAGCCTCCATGATGCGCTGTATTTGGGCAATCTCCAACGCCTGCAAGTCGCCCCGTACATCGACGACGATATGGCCTGAGTCCGATCCTAATTTCTCAATGTCACGGCGTGGTCGAAAAAAATAATCAACCCCATCCTCCTCACCCGGACGGATGGCCCGATCATTGTAGAGGATGATCTGCTGCAACCGATTGGCAACGTGCGGGTAAAACCGCCGCAGGGCACCATACAACGGCCCTTTACCAACACAAGAAGGGCCTGCTAGTACGACAAACGTTCCCATATTATTTAGCCAAGGTTTTTTTAAAAAAGGCCTTATGGATGTCACCCAATGTAATGATCCCGACCAGAATGCCATCGCTATCCACAACAGGCATACGACGGAATTTGTTGATGGTCATGCGCGAAGCCGCTTGCAACAAAGGGTCACTCGGAGCCACCGATAACACTTTCTGAGTCATCAGTGTCTGAACGGTCATCGACAGCACCCCGTCATAAGCCGTTTCCATGGTGACAAAATCGCGTGATCGCACCGGGTCGTCGAGGAAATCAGAAAAACTGGGTAGCAGCTTGTTGAGGATATCTTTCTCCGAAACCAAGCCAATCAGGCGGTTCTGCTCGTCCACGACAGGCAGGCCACTGATGTTATTGGTGCAGATGACCGCGGCGACTGAGCGGATGGTATCGTCCGCCTTGGCAGTGCGGATGTGCGTTGCCATAATATCGCTGACTAACATGGGTATCGCTCCTTGCTGATTAATTGCTTGCAATCGCTTGCAACTGGGCCCTGTTCAGGGGAAAATGACCAAACCACCGTACCTTGGCACCACCAAGACACAGTCCTAACAGGAGGGCGTCATATCGTGAACTGGCTCAAGTCACTCAGTATTGTACTCGGAATTGCTGCTCTTTCAATGGTTGTTGCAGCCTTTTACTGGCGTCAACACGGTGACGTCGCCACTGGACGGTTACTCGCGCAGAATAATTGCGGTGTTTGTCACGACTTGACCGCCAACAAGGCCAATGAACGGGGCCCCTATTTGTGGGGCATCGTTGGTCGTCCAGCCGGCTCGGCGGTTGGATTCCACTACAGCGATGCCTTCATTCAGCGCACCCAAGCGAGCGACATCCACTGGACCGAAGCCAACTTGGAACGACTTCTCGACGACCCGGGCCACTTCATGCCTAACATCGCCATGACCCAACGCAAGTCACAGCACGCGCTCGCCTTCGAGGGGATTGCATTACGGGATAACCGCCGCGATCTGATTGCCTTCCTGAAGACCTTACATTAATCCTCTAGAGGCTTGAACTCTAACGCCAACCGTTGGGCCAGGGCAATCTGGTCTTTGGTCATGATGTTAGCCAGATCGTCGCGGCCTTTGACTCCCGAAGCGTTGTCAGCACTGGCAGCCAGATTGTACCACATGTGCGACAACACCAAATTTTTCTGGGTGCCATGTCCGTGCTGGTACATGATGCCCATATTGACCTGCGCCGTCACATGGCCGCGCTCGGCGGCCTGTTTGGTCCAGTAAAAAGCCTGCTCGTAGTCGACTGGGACGCCGCTGACACAGCGTAGAAATAACACCCCCACATTCTGCTGCGCCGGTCGGTAGCCCTGTTTGGCCGATAGCAGATACCAACGTACCGCCTCGGCGAAATTTTGCGGCACGCCGATACCACCCTCATAGATGACGCCCATGTGAAATTGGGCCGTGGCATCTCCCTGTTCGGCTGCCATGCGATAAAATTTAACGGCACAAGCCATGTTCTTCGTAACACCAACACCGTTGTGATACATAGAAGCCAAATTAAATTGAGCAATGGCGTGCCCCTGCTGTGCTGCTTGGTAGTACCAGTAAGCAGCCTCTTTCAAATCCTGGGGAATACCGCCTTGACCCCGGTCGTAAATGACGCCAACGCTGTATTTGGCCTCCATATCCCCCTGTTGTGCCGCCTTCAAAAACCAACGTAATGCCTGACTAACATTGCGCTCGACACCGCGCCCCTCTTCATAGAGGACACCAAGGTTAAATTGAGCCACGACATGGTCCTGATTGGCTGCCAAACGATACCAGTGAAAGGCTTCTTGGGCGTTGGCATCCACCAAATCGCCCTCACTATAGAGCATCCCTAACTGAAATTGGGCCTCGACGTGGCCCTGTTCAGCGGCCTGATGATACCAGTGTAGAGCTTGGCTACGGCTCTGTTCTATTCCAGATCGAGCCTCTTCTTCATACAATGTTCCGAGGTGAAACTGTGCCGACGGGTCGGACTGTTTTGCGGTTTGCCGGTACCATTCGACGTTGCTACCGTGCCCCTCGTCACGATAAACAGCGCCCAGATACACCGGTCGTCCCGACAGGGTGTCGGTCAAGCCAACGTTCGACTGTTTGTCTACCTGTTTATCCGGCTGTGGCGGTGGCTGAGAAATGCAGCTGCCTAGACAATCCGACACCAACATCGCCTGGGTGGGACCACAGCGAATGCGCTGTGTCATTCGTTGCATGCGCAACGTTGCCAATAATCTTTGGTTGGTATTGTCAGTCATTCAGTGTCCCATTTTTTGCTATATTTTACAACTTACTTAGGTGGCACAATTACTGCTTTAAAACCACGGAACTATCGTTGTAACAAGGGTGGAGTTTAGGCAACCATGACGTACCCGACGCTGACACAGTCAGAATTTGAATCGGTCCATCTATTTCGCGGTGTAGATCATACCGCGATAGAGCATCTTCTGGAAGAGTGTTTCTTTCATCAACTCGAGGCTGAAGAGACACTAATCGCACCGGAGAGCGATAACACCCATGTTTACGTCATTTTATCCGGTATTTTGCGTATCCACCTGATTGCGCCCACCTCGCCAGCGATTGCCCATCTGACGGTTGGGGCTTGTGTGGGTGAGATGTCGATGATCGACAATGAAGAGGCCTCAGCCTACGTCATTGCCAACAGCCGCAGCCGCCTGCTGGTGATTCCACGCACCACCATTTGGCGCATGATCGCTGTATCACACTACATTGCCCGGAATCTGCTCTACGTTTTGTCGCGGCGGGTGCGCTCGACCAATGAGATTGTCACAGAAAGCATCAAACGGGAAACGTTACTGGAACAATATGCCATGGTCGATTCCCTTACTAGTCTTTATAATCGCCGTTGGTTGGATGAGTACCTAGTTCGTATGATGCTGCGTTGTCATCGCAGCCAGCAGTATTTATCCTTGATCCTCATCGATATTGACCGTTTTAAGCAATACAACGATACCCAGGGCCATTTGGGTGGCGATTGTGCCCTCAGTGCCTTAGCGAAAATGATGTCCCGTCATCTACGCCCGGGCGATGCGGCCGCTCGTTATGGTGGCGAGGAGATGGTAGTCATTCTGCCAGGAGCTGACTTGGCAGAGGGTCGCAATATCGCCGAGCGGCTACGGCTGGCGGTGCAGAATATGGTTATCACTATGGCGGATGGTGCTGGATTGCCTTCCATTACCATCTCCCTGGGGCTGGCGATCATGTCTCCCGGGTCCGATATCACCCCCATGCAGTTGCTGGCCAGTGCCGATCAAGCCCTCTATCAAGCTAAGCACGAAGGGCGCAACCGGGTCTGCGTCTCGGCTTCATGCCCTCCCTCTCCCCTTGTGGGAGAGGGGGTCGGGGGGTGAGGGGGAAGACGAATGTTATCCCGCCTTAAGGGAAGGCCAAAACGGCCAAGCAAGAGAACCGTTTCTCCATAGGGACGCTGGCATGGGCAGCATGGGTCATTGCTAGGCTAGACGGGCGGTCTGGTGCAATTTGAATCACTTCTGAAAGGCTGGAAATTAGCCTTTCAGAAGATGTGTGCATAGGGTAGCCCTTGTGGGGGAGGGGAGCATGAGACAGATTGTGGCTTACAACCACTGGTCCTCAATCAGCTGACACAGCAACCGTACTCCAAAACCAACACACCCTTTTGGCGCGTAAGAGCGTTTACCGTCGCTATCAATCGCCATGCCGGCGATGTCTAGGTGGGCCCAGCGCCGCTCCTTCTCCACAAAACGGGACAAGAAACAGGCCCCGGTGATGGTGCCCGCCTCGCGATTACCGATATTTTTAACATCGGCGACCGACGATTTAAGTAATTCTTGGTACTCTGGATACATCGGTAAGGGCCATACCCGCTCGCCGCTTTCGTCACCGGCTTGGCGCAACGCCGCGATCAACCGATCGTCATTGCCCAACAGACCAGCACATTGAGTGCCTAAAGCAACAACACAAGCCCCCGTTAAGGTCGCTAAATCGATGATAGCGGCCGGATTGAAACTCTCGGCATGGTGCAGGGCATCGGCCAACACCAGCCGCCCTTCAGCATCGGTATTAATGACTTCGACAAACAACCCTTTGGCACTGCGGACGATGTCCCCAGGCCGTTGGGCTTTGCCATCGGGCAGATTCTCTGCCGCCGGAACGATCCCGATCAGATTGATAGGCCATTGGAGTTCGGCTGCCACCTGCATGACGCCAAATACCGCCGCTCCACCACTCATATCGAATTTCATATCCTCCATTTTGTCGCCTGGCTTGAGCGAAATCCCCCCTGAATCAAAGGTGATGCCCTTGCCGACAATCACCACCGGCGGTTTCTCACCTCCCTTGCGGTGTTCCATAATGATCAGCCGTGGCGGATGACAACTGCCCTGACCAACCCCTAGCAGGGTATTCATCCCCTGCTTCTGCAACGCCTTTTCGTCAAAAATAGTGGTTTTGAAGGCCAATCGCTGTCCCATCTCCTGGGCCACTTTGGCGAGATAGTCGGGGGTAGCAACATTGCCAGGATGATTGCCGAGATCACGTGCCAAAAATACCCCACGCACCACCTTACCGACATGATCCAACAGCTCACGGCAGGAAGAGGCCTCATCACGCGCCACCGCAAATGTCAGTTCTTGGGGCAGTTTATCCTCGTCTGGTTGCTCTTTACGGTAATGATTGAACCGATAACAAGCCAGCTGGGCCCCTTCAACCATGGCCTTTAACTCACGGCGTCGTTTGTTGCCTTTGCCGGCTGGGTGTTTGGCAACCTGTTGGTCCAAGGGCAGGATGGAGAGCAACGAGCGCATGCCTTTTTTACTAGCAAGTTGCATCATCTGGCCAGCGTTGAGGCGCAACTTCTCCAACGTTAACTCTTCTGACTTGCCTAAACCAAGCAGCAACAGACGGCTGGCAGCCACCCCAGTAACCGGCATAGGGATGAGCAGGTGTTCATCGGCTTTGCCGCGCATCCAGCCATCGTCTAACAACTGTTGTACGACTTTGGCCCCCTCCTTGCCAAACACCTGGGAGGCCGCATCCTGTAGGCGTCCCCCTTCATACACAGCAACCACGAGGCAATCCCCGTTCCATACGGCGGCCTTGCCTGTTTCAATTTTCATAGCTGGCACTCGTTCGGCCATGCGGTATCTCCCTTGTTTGTGATAACATGAAACCATGAACGGCTTCGGAAAATGGCTATTTGATCTTGATGCGAATCTATGTTATGAATCGTTTATCGCGCTATTTATTCACTGAATGTACTCTCGCCTTCCTGGCAGCGTTACTGATCTTGACCGGACTCATTTTACTCCCCCCCACTATGAAGCTCTTCGACTTCTGGGCCGCTAGAGGGGGGGAATGGCCCACCATGTTCCTGATGGTATGGTTGGCCACCCCCAAGTTTTTAGCCGCCACGCTCCCCATGGCACTGCTGACCGGCATCTTGGTGGCTCTTGGTCGTCTGGCCCACGATGGTGAACTGGTGGTGTTGCACAGCAGTGGTCTCAGTCTCTATCAGATTGGTCGTCCAATCGCAATGTTGATCTTGCTGGTAACCGCTCTTTCTATGGCTTCCAATTGGTTATGGGCGCCTCAAGCCCATTTTCTGCTGATGCAGATCAAAAACGACATGGCGCTCGCGGCCTCTCGGTTGACACTCAAAGCGGAGACTTTCAATCGGTCTGTTCCCGGCCTGATTATTTACATCCGTGGCCAGGATGGATCTGGAACAATGTCTGGTATTTTGATACATGATAAACGCAACGAACAGGAACCCAGCACATTATTGGCCCGCTCCGGTCGTTTTTATCAGAATGCTCAAGGAAGTCTGGCGCTGTTCCTAGAACAAGGCAGCCGTCACAGCAAAAAAGGCGATGGCACACTGCGCCAAATTGATTTTGCCACCTATGACATGGTGTTACAACTGGGAGAAATGAGTGGTTCTCCGCTCACCAAAGAGATCAGCGAATTCACCATAGCAGAGTTATCGGCCGCTATCCAGCAGCCAACAACCGCTTATGAGGCGCGTATGGAGTGGCATCGACGTTGGTCCGTATCAATCATGACCGCCATTTTTGGTCTACTGGCGATCCCTATTGGCCTGCGCGTGCAGCATCGCTCCCACCGTGGCAGCCAGGCGCTATTGATTGGGGCCCTGCTGGCCGGCCATTTTCTGTTGACAATGGGTGGGGAACTGCTGGCTAGACGCCACATTTTGGACCCCATGATCGGTTTTTGGTTGCCCAATGCCATGATCGCAACTCTGGTGTTTTATCTGGGCAAGAGGGCGTCATGACTTTATTTGGTTATTTATTGCGGCGCTTGTCCCACGCTTTAGCGACGATTGTGGCCATTTTTACTGGGCTATTCTTGCTCTTGGACGGTGCCGAGCAGATGCGTCGTTTTGCACGCTCGACAGAGGTTGCGTGGTCTGACGTCCTGCTGTTGATCGGCTTGCGGCTGCCCGACTTTTTATTGCGTTTCTTGCCCCCGATCCTGCTACTGGCAACATTACTGGCCGTGACCCGTATGGCGCACAACAATGAAATTACTGCTATGCGTGCTGGGGGCTTGGCCCTGAAACGTATTTTTGTGCCGTTTCTGATCGGTGGTGGGGT
>JADGCM010000067.1 GCA_015228995.1 Magnetococcales bacterium | reverse complement strand
CATGCAATATGCTGATTATTAATGAGTTATCAAATAGCGTGTTAAATGTGGGTTAAGTTGGATCAGTGCCGTCTCAAAATCGTACTGTTCCACCTGTGCTTTCAGTTGCCTGGCTGCTGGTTCGTGACCGATAAGGCTCATTTGATGACTCACGTGCTCCGCTAGATGTGTTGCAGAGGCATCATCCTCCGCCAATAACGCCGCTAACTGCCGCATCTCGTCGGCTAATTTGTCCCGATCTATGGTCACAGATCCTGGCGTCACGGTGGCAGGCAACTGAGCGTCTGACCGGCCTACCGCCGTCACAATACGCCCCGACAGCGTTTGTAGTTGTTGATCCATGGCATCCAGCGCTGCTACCACTCCTTCTGTCTCACCCCGTTTCAGCATCGCTTCAACCATGGCGGCAGATTGCGCCATCTCTGTAGCACCAATATTACCAGCTAGTCCTTTGACCGTGTGGGCTGCGCGCGTCGCGGATTCGATGTTACTATCGCTTAGGTCAATTTTAATCCGCTCTACCACATCGGCCTGGGTTTCATTAAAACGATGCAACAATTTGCGTAACAATTTTGTATTGCCACCAACCCGCTGCAACGCTTCGCCAATGTTCAAGCCGGGAATATCTGGCATCCCATCCGCCACAGATTCACTTTGGTGTACCTCGTCAGCATTCGCGGCCAAGCACTTTGGCTTGATCCATTGTGCCAAGGTCAGAAACAAATGCGCTACATCGATTGGTTTGGCTATATGGTCGTTCATACCGCACTCGACGCACTTTTCCTTGTCTCCAGCCATGGCATTGGCAGTCATAGCCAAGATGGGCAGATGGGCAAACCGCCCATCCTGACGAATTTTTCGTGTCGCCTCAAAACCATCCATCATCGGCATCTGACAATCCATCAATACCCCATCGTAGTCACCACCACCTACTTTCTCGATCGCCTCTAAACCGTTTCCGGCAACATCCACTCGCAACCCGGCACCTTGCAACAGCTCCAGTGCCAGCTCTTGGTTCACCGCGTTGTCTTCTACTAATAGCACATAGGCACCTTTCACCCGCTGCGCAGCTTCCTGGTAATTGCTATGCTTCTCATGCTTACGTGTGCTTTGGGCCACTTCCTTACCGAGCGCATTGAGAATGCTGTCAAGCATAGTCGAAGGACTGACCGGTTTAACCAATACGCCATTGATATGTACTCCGGTAGCCTGTTGCAGCAGCTCATCGCGACTATAAGCGGTTACCATGATGAAAGTGGGCGTCGTTGACAACTTGCTGTCCGCACGAATACGCTTAATGGTTTCAACACCATCCATGCCGGGCATCATCCAATCCATAAGCACCAAACCGTAAGGTCGATGCTCAAGGTGAGCTTGCTCCAGTTCGCCAATAGCCTCACCACCACTACTCACCGCTGTGGCATCAAATTTAAGCGAGATCAAAATACTGTGCAGAATCTCCCGCGCACTGGCGTTGTCATCCACCACCATGACCCGCACTCCCCGCGCCTCATCGGTACTGACTGACAGACGTCTTTGCTCACTCTGCACACCAAATTTTGCGGTAAAATGGAAGGTGCTGCCCTGGCCTGGTCGACTATCAACACCGATGTTTCCCCCCATCATCTCCACAAGGCGCTTGCTTATGGTCAACCCTAAACCAGTCCCGCCATATTTGCGCGTAGTGGAAGCATCGGCCTGTGCAAAGGCACTAAATAGCTTATTGCGCTGCTCCTCGGTGAGACCAATACCGGTATCTCGGATCTCGAAGCGTAAAAACACACGGCTCTCTACATCGGTAGTTTCATCGGCAATTTTATGTACAGCTACCGTAACCTCCCCCTTCTCAGTAAATTTGATGGCATTGTTGACCAGATTGATCACCACCTGCCCCAATCGTAGTGGGTCACCGATGAGGGCTGTCGGCACATCGGTACCGACATCAAACAGTAACTCTAGCCCCTTATCTTGCGCCTTGATCACCGATAGATCAGCTAGGTGTTCCATAACATCTTCAAGATAAAAATCAACACACTCAAACTGCATCTTACCAGCTTCAATCTTTGAAAAATCGAGAATATCATTGATGATACCAAGTAAATTTTTAGCAGCCACATCAACTTTTTCTATGTAATTGCGCTGCTTAGAATCAAGGTTGGTCTGCAGCGCTAAATGCGACATACCGATGATGGCATTCATGGGGGTACGAATCTCATGACTCATATTGGCCAAAAAGTCGCTTTTGGCTTTCGTCGCCTCTTCAGCCATCTCTTTGGCCTCCTGCAATTTGCGCTCGGCCTCTTTCTGATCGGTGATATCTTGTGTCACACCATACATATCGGTCGGATTGCCATTGGCATCTCTGACGATATGGCCCACCGCGTGGATCCACACCACCTTACCATCGATTGGCCGTCTATACGCATACGTTGCATCGTATCTCGGCACACGCCCATCCAGGGCAGCTTGGTAATTTTCTAACGTTGCTTCCGCAGCGACTTTATCCCCGGCAACAACGTTGGCAAACCATTCGTCCATTAGGTGATAACGCCAACCCTCACGAGGCGGGTCGCCAAAAATGGTTGCTGCACGTTGTGATGAGATATAACAACCTGACTCATCAAGAGGCAGTGGTATGTGCCAATACCCCGCTTTGGTTAAATCAAGGGCGTTGTCGTTGAGAAAATTGGTCAGCCGTAGCTTTTCCTCAACCAGCTTACGCTCGGTGATATCGCGAAATACCACCACGGTGCCAACGATGCCAGCCTCTCCATACACCGGGGTCACGGAGTACTCAACTGGCAAAGAGGTGCCATCCTGACGCCATAATACTTCATTGGCCACTGTCCGAGGCTGCCCATCCTGTGAAGTCAAATACATAGAACATTGGGTGGACGGAAAGGTGCTACCATCTGGGTAGGTATGATGCACCAAATCATGCATCGACACCCCGATCAACTCCTGCTCTGTATAGCCGAGTAATTTTGGTACAGCTGGGTTAGCGAAGGTCATGCGACCCTCAATATCCATGCCCAGGATACCATCTCTGACCGAAGCCAAAATCAAGCGAGTACGCTCCTCAGCTTGTGCCAAAATGGTCTGACTGGCTTCCAAGGCCTGCCTCTGCGCCAGTAAGGAGGATTTTTGCGCCTCAAGTTCCTCGGCTTGTTCCTCCATCAACCGTGCCTGTTCAGATAGCCGGATATTATTCTCCTCTAATTCGTCACGGCGAGCCAACAGTTGCTGCTCTGAGGTCGCCAATGCCTGCGCTTGTGCCTGGGACCGCTGCAACAAGCTCTTTGTTGTCACATAACCATCCAAAATGGCCAATTTAACCGCCACAACGGGCAACAACATCTCCAACAAAGCTTTTTGTTGCTGGTCAAAAGAGGTTAACGTACCCAATTCAAGCACAGCCAACACTTTTTCATGGTGTATGACTGGAAAAATCAACACTGAGTGAACCGTCAGTAGA
This sequence comes from Magnetococcales bacterium, assembly GCA_015228995.1. Taxonomy (GTDB): domain Bacteria; phylum Pseudomonadota; class Magnetococcia; order Magnetococcales; family JADGCH01; genus JADGCH01. The sequence continues at coordinate 5,304 of JADGCM010000067.1, read as the reverse complement.
CCAAGGCCAGCCGATACACCCACCTTGTCATTTCCAGACAGTATCAGGGTAATGGCTCTCTGATCTAAGGCCGACTGTCCAACCAAACCCTGACCCCAGGCAAAACGGCCAGCATGAAGAGCATCATCACAACCATAACCACCCACGCGCTGCAACACGGTAGCGTCAACATCGGGAATGTATAGGGCACCATAAACCAACCCCATGATGGGTGCCAATCGTGCCGTCAACACATTGCCAAAATCAGCAAAGGTCGTAATAGTCTGTAACACCTCATCGAAATCTGCCAAGGTCTGCTTGATCTGACGCTGTGATTCCAATAACTGGGCGCTGACTTGCAGCACCTTAACCGAACGCGCTATAGCACCGATTTCGTTGCCGTACTCAGTGTATGGTATGGTTATATCTAATTGATTATTGGCAACGCCTTCGATACTACCACGCAAATTCTCCAGTGGGTTACGAATAGACACACTGATCAGCAAGCCAAAGGCAACGCCTCCGACTATGCCCAGAACCAGCAACCCCAGCGCCAGTTGTTCGGTGCGCTCCGCTAACTCTAAACTCCGTGCCGCTAACTCTGCTGCCCCTTTTTGTTTGGCTTTGGTAATAGCTGCCAATGCGTCATCTGCAGTAGCGCTAATCTGCCTAAACTCAGGACTGAGTGTTAATTGCACCGCTGTTCCACTACGGAAAAATTCGTCTTTTTCCAGTAAAACGATTACTTGATCGACGTTGCGCATGTATTGAGCGAATGCAGCATCGAACTCGTCTAATTTACGGATAATTTCGTCGCGAAAGATGCGTTTGCGTCCCTCGGCCAGTTCTACTCTCAACTGGGTCTCAGCATCTACCAAAGCCTTACGGGCTTTGCCTCGCTCATCCTGATTAGATGCCAGCATCATCTGACGTAAATTGCGCCCGATGCGGATCAAATTCGCATTAACTTCTTTAATATGAGAAATTCCCAGCAATTCTTTCTCGTATAATTGCTGGCTCGCCTGGGCCAACATGCCAAGATCGCGCAAACTGCTTATACCGATAGCGAGGGTAATCATGACCATAAAACCAAATCCCGCAACCAACTTAGTGGTCAGCCGCCACCTACCCATCACCAGCAATATGCGATACATGCTTAATCCTTAGGACTCTTGATTTGCTTAGCCACCGTATCCATGCGCCCCACAGAAGGGCAGTCTCACCCTATGTAAGCATCGACTGCTTCTCGAATATCGCCAACCGCCTCGTCTTTGTGTTCTACCTTGGCTGACGCATCCAGGCAAACTAGGGCATTCTGCCACCCAGAAACCGTCTTCTCCTGGATCAATAACTGCTTGTCGCATGGATACCTCCTTAGAAAACAGCCTACAGATAGCGTCCGCTTCCAATGCCAGATCTCGCCTGGAAGCGGAATGGTAGCGGCTAAGCACGAATGCGTATCGGCAGCCGCCGGGCTCCCCAGCGGCCATGCGGGCCAGCGAAAACGCCATTGCAACGGCTACCGCAGTGACGACAATGACCCTCAGAGGTGAGGTTCCAGTCGGCGATTTGCCAGCCAATACGGGCAATCAGCCGGGTGCCACAATGATGACACCAGGTATGGCTGCCACTCTCCTCCTGGACGTTGCCACAATAGACATGGTGCAGGCCGTTGGCCTGGGCAACCTTGCGAGCACGCAGCAACGTCGCCGCCGTAGTATGGGGTCGGTCGCGCAGCTGCCAATCTGGATGGAAGGCCGAGAAATGCAACGGCACGTCGGGGCCAAGATGTTCAAATACCCAACCGGTAAGGGCGTGCAACTCATGATCGGAGTCGTTTTCGCCTGGAATCAACAGCGTCGTCACCTCTAACCAGGTGTCGGTCTCCTGGTGCACATAGACCAACGTTTCCAATACCGGTTGCAGGTGTCCTCCCACCAAGGAGCGGTAGAAGCGTTCGTCGAAGGCCTTTAGATCGATATTGACGGCGTCGATGTGGCGAAATAGCTCTTCACGAGGCGCGGCGTCGATATAGCCGGCGGTCACAGCCACGGTACGAATGCCGCGCTGATGGCACGCCTGGGCCACATCGACCGCATATTCCAGAAACACCACCGGCTCGTTATAGGTCACCGCCACCATCGGGCAATGCACCGAGGCCGCTGCCGCCGCAATCTGCTCCGGCATAGCGGTCTCACCCAACCGATCTAGCAAACTACTGCCACGCTCCGACTTAGTAATCGACCAATTTTGACAGAACTTGCAAGTCAAGTTGCAACCAACCGTCCCCAACGATAAAATGGCTTCACCGGGCATAAAATGATAGAGTGGTTTTTTTTCAATCGGATCGATGCAGAGCGAACTGGCTTGACCATAACCGCGCAATACCAGGGTATCCCCTTGGCGTCCCCGTACCACACACAAGCCATCTTGACCGTCGTTCATCTGACAATGGCGTGGGCAGAGATCACATTGGATGCGCCCATTGGTCAATAGATGCCAGTAGCCAACCTGTCGCTCCACTGCTGTTCCCCTTACGCCCCTTGTAACAGAGCCAGTAATTGCGACAACGCCTGACTGTCGCCAGCCATCGCCTGCTGCGCCAACTTCGCCCCAGTTGCTAACCGATCCCGGAGTGCTTGAAAGGCCATGGCTCGGCGAATATGCCCCATGACCCGTGCCTTAAGGAGAGTCGGTTCGATCGGCTTCAGGATAAAATCAGAAGCCCCCAACATGATACCTTTGACCTCGTCCATGATTTCATCCCTGGAGGAGAGGAACAGCACCGCCACATCGCTGGTTGTGGGATCAGACTTAAGTCGGCGGCAGACCTCGTAACCATCCATCTCCGGCATCATAATATCGAGCAAAATCAGGTGCGGTCGTCTCGCTTCGGCGAGCTCTAACGCCTTCTGACCATTGGTGGCCATAAACAACTCATACTCGTTTCCCAGTGCTGCCTGCACGATTTTGAGGTTACCGGGTAGGTCATCAACGATCAGAATTCTCGGTCTATCATTCGCTTCGGCCATGACTATGCTCCTTCATTGGTTGCGGCTTTCCACTTAAAGCGGAACCTTCTGAACCAGGTCAGCGCCCCCTGCACCCCTCACCCTGCCCTCTCCCACAAGGGGAGAGGGTGAAGAGGCCGCTTCATACTCCCCCTCTCCACCTGTGAGAGAGGGGGCCGGGGGGTGAGGGGGAAGACAAAGGCTGTCTCGACTTAAAAGGAAGTCACCAGTCGCCAATTGGGCGGCCAATGCCGTCAAAACGTGTTGCGCCCCATCAAAATCAAATTGGTCTAGATGTTGATCCAGTCGGTTGATCACCTCGGTCAGCCCAGTGCCCCCTGCTGCCAGTTCTTTGAGCACAGCGAGCTTGTTTATGGCGTCGGCGCTATTATAACGCACCAACTCGGCTAACTCGATGGTGAGCTGCTGCACCCGAGCCAACACCTCCGGGGACAAGGTTACTGGGGCATCGTGCTGGTGAGACAAGGGAACAGCGCTTGTCTGGGAGATACGCCCAATGGAGGTGAGTACCTGCCCCAGCGCCGCTTCAAATGGCGCCAATGCCCCAGACCAAGCGGTGCTATCCATCCCTTGCCGCAGCACCGCCTCCAGAGCACGCGCCGCATCAGCGAGATCGTGAGCAGCCAGATTACCAGCCATCCCTTTGATTGCATGTATAATATGTTTAACTGTATCGAGATCACTCTTGCGATTACCGGCTAAACAAGCCCGAATCTCAACCATGACCTGACCATAAGCACGCTGAAATTCAAGCAGCAGTGACCGCAACAATTGACGATTACCATTCAGCCGATCTAGTGCGGTGGCGATATCAAGCCCCGGCAACGCCTCCAGCCATTCGTCATCACCCTTGCCGTCGTGAAGCGGCGCTACCAGCGGCTGAGACCTAGGCGGGCCCCCAGCTGGGGAGCCGATCCAGTGAATCAGCGTCCCAAAAAGCTCCTTCTTGATGATTGGCTTGCCAACATGGTCATTCATCCCCGCCGCCAGACATTGGTCGCGATCACCGGTCATGGCGTTGGCGGTCATGGCAATGATCGGCAAGTCAGCAAAGCGCTGCTGACTGCGAATCTGGCGCGTCGCGGTGTAGCCGTCCATCACCGGCATCTGAATATCCATCAGCACGACATCGTACGCCGCGGCCTCTAACATTTGGATGGCTTGCAAGCCATTTTCGGCCCATGCCACCACCAAATGGACCCCTTCGAGCACCTCCTGCGCCACCTGCCGATTGATGGCATTGTCTTCAACCAGCAGCACCCGAGCGCCACCGATACGGGCAATAATTTGCTGTGGATCGACCACATCTTTACCCTGCCGGAAGGACTTAGCCACATTCTTACCAAACACATTCATGATGGTATCGAAAAGCAACGAGCAATTGACCGGTTTGGCTAGATAGGCTTGGACACCAGCGGCATCACCCCGCTGCCGTATCGCTTCATCGGCTTCGGTGGCTGTCAGCAAGATAGCCTTAGGAACGGGCTGGTCGCCAACCACCGCTAAGACGTTAGCAATGGTGCTGATACCATCCATGCCCGGCATAAACCAATCCACCACCAATAGCTGAAAAGGGGTGCCCGCCTGCACGGCATGTTTCATCATGGTCACCGCTTCTGGCCCGGATCGGGCACCAATGGCGGCAAAATGAAAGACGTGGAAAATATTCAGCAGTGCCGCCAGCGAGGTATGGTTATCATCCACAATCAATACCCTGAGTAGCTCCATCTCCTCCGGTGGCACCATATCTTGGGCCTCGGTTTCCAGCAGTCGTTGGAAAGTTGCGGTAAAGAAAAAGGTGCTGCCATGTCCCGGGGCAGTCTCCACCCATAGCCGCCCGCCCATCATTGCCACCAACCGGACACTGATCGAGAGGCCCAAACCCGTACCCCCATATTTACGGGTGGTGGAACTATCGGCTTGGGTAAAGGCGGTAAACAAACGGGAGGCCTGCTCTTCGGTCATCCCAATACCGGTATCGCGCACCGAAAACTCTAACGTTACCTGGTCCGCTGTGTCCTGGAGAGTCTTAACCTGAACCTCTACCTCCCCCTCGTCGGTAAACTTGATAGCATTACCAATGAGATTCAACAGCACCTGCTCCAGACGAATGGGGTCGCCGTATAACTCGTAGTGACACTCCTCCGACAAACAGAGGACCAACTCAATGTGCTTCTCCGTCACCCGCGCACCGAACATCATCACCAAACGATCAAAGACATCGCGGAGCAAAAAGGCGGTCTTTTCCATCTCTAACTTACCGGCTTCAATCTTGGAAAAGTCGAGAATATCA
>JADGCM010000066.1 GCA_015228995.1 Magnetococcales bacterium | reverse complement strand
TGGCCTGCTCCTTGGCGCTGTGCCAAGCCATTTCTAGTTGCTGATCAATATCATCGACATCATCGAAGGGTAGCGCCGGTTGCTGTGGGCCACGGACCAAATGGCCCTCTTTGAGCAGCAGCGTTTGCAGCATGGCTTCCATCACCTTGTTGCTATCAGCAGGCATGGGTACCGATACCCCTAACTCTTTGCGGATGCGCTCGGCCTTGCGGAGAATGACTTGCAGCACCGCCCCATCGACAGGGTTGTTTTGGCCGTAATACATAAGGACGCGCACCTTGGCTGCTGGCTGACCAAAGCGATCGACCCGGCCTTGGCGCTGTTCATGGCGGGTGGGGTTCCAGCTCAGGTCGTAATGAACCACAGCGTTGAATAAATTTTGCAGATTGATGCCCTCACTGAGGCAGTCGGTGGCGACGAGCAGGCGCTGGTCGCTGGCGCTGAGGCGTTCGACCTGCTCCTGACGCTGCTCTGGGGTGAGCTCGCCGGTGACGGCCACTACCGATACCCCCTCAGATTGGAACGCTGCTTGGAGTTGGGCGGCGACATAATGGGCAGTGGCGATGTAACGACAGAAAATAACCGTTTGAAAGCCATCTGCGATCAATTTTCTTAACTGGAGCAATAGACCCGCTATTTTTGGATCTTGCCGTGGGCCGTGCAGTTGCTCGGCACGGTGGATCAGTTGGGACAATTCGGCTCGCTCTTCGCTGCTACCGGCCGGGATGGTCTCGTCTTGACTTAAATTCTCTTCGGCATCGCCATCAAAAACAGTTGCGGCGGCACGTTGGTCGAGTTCGGCTATTTGTGCCGCTTCTGTCTCGGCTGGTGATGGCTGAAGACGGGTGCGTAAGGCCAACGCCGCTGCCGCTGGACTGCTACTGATGCAGCGCAACAAGGCCAATGCTGCCCACCAATTCAGCCGCTGCTTGAACAGACTCACCCCCGCAGTTTGCTGGACGATATGGCGGGCATACTGGTGCACATCGTCGAATAGCTTTTTCCATTCTCCGGTTAAATCATAGCTGGTTTCCGCCGACTCACGATCTGGGAAGAGGGTAGAGTCTTGCCACTCGCGGATATCGGGCCGCCGCCGCTGCACAAAATGGTGCGCTAGCTGCTCACGCAGCCCTTTGCGTTCGGTCGTGTCGCTCTCTTGGAGTTGCTTGAACTCCGGGCGCAACAGGCTGAGCAGGTTGTAAAAGGCTTCGTTATCACCACTGTGGGGCGTAGCAGTGAGAAAAACCATGTGGCGCTGCGGGTTGGCGGCCAGCCCTTGCAGCAATTGATAACGCTGGTGGCGTAGTTGGCCCGCCCCCCCACTCACTGAGCTATGGGCCTCTTCAACGATGACCAATTCCGGACAAGCGCGCAGAAACTCGTCACGACGACGATTGGCCTTGATATAATCGAGCGAAACAATGGTGAACGGATGGACGGTGAAAATGGATTGACCGGCCATCAAACCACGTTCCAACCGCCCGGCGGTGGCGGTGCGGACCACCTCGGCCTGGATATTAAACTTAGCCGCCAATTCTTGTTGCCATTGTTCGCATAGATGTGGTGGGCAGATGACCGTCAGCCGTTCTACCTCACCGCGATCGAGTAATTCCCGCGCAATCAAGCCCGCTTCAATGGTCTTGCCAATGCCAACATCATCGGCAATGAGCAGGCGCACCGTCGCCAATCGTAACGCCATCAACAACGGCACCAATTGGTAGGCGCGTGGCTCAACCCCGAGGTTGCCAAAACTGCGAAAGGGGCCAGCCCCAGCCCGCAGTTTCAGGCGTAAGCAGTCGCGTAACAGCATCGCCGCCGTTTGGGAGCCAACTTGGCTCGCCTCTGGTAGGGCAAAGGTAGCCGCCGTTGGCGGCACTGGTTCTAGCGGCAGAAACAGGGTGGTGGCATCCTCTTCGCTGCCACCAAGGGGGCGTAGCTTGAGAATATGATCGCCTCGCGCCGCCAGAACCACCCATTCACGACCGCGTACCCGTACCAGACTGCCGGGCTGAAAGGGTTCCGCGACGCTCATGGCTGATCCCCTCGGCCAAAAATGAACCGATAGGCTTGCAGAATGGCCGGCCATGCCGACAGTTCTTTAGGGAAGCGGATGACGGTCAGTCCCGCCTCTTCGAGATGGCGGCTGATTTGGGCATCCAATTGTCTCTGGGGGGCGTTCTCATGGTGGGGCCCGTCGATATAGATAAGGGTCTGCTGTTGGGAATAACCAAAATCGGCCTGAGTATGAAAGGCCTCCAACCGTGGTTGGGCACGGTCGGGTAGGTGATAGCCGTGGTCACGCAGGTAACGCAACCATTGCTGTTCCAGTGAAGAAACCGAGGCATTCATGAGCTCTTGCAGCCCCTCATCCAAGGATTGACCCGCTTGTCCTGTTGCGCTTTGGCAGCGGGTCAAACGGCAGAGCAGTTCCAACACCGAGCGATGCTGGCGGTCGATCAAGGCATGTTCTTGTTGATTGTAATAACTCAGCAGACAACGATAACAACCCGCTTCGCACAGGTCGTTGTGGTTATGGAGGTCGTTAGGATCGTGCCAAGTGCCGGAGTGAGAGCTGAAATGGAGAATCTGCAACGCTTGTAAGGCTACTTTGGGCAGCATTTGCGCATCGGCGACCAGACGGGTCAGCACCCCTGCACCTCCCTCGGCTGATTCATAAAAGAGAATGGCTTGGCGACGGCTGGATTCTGGCAACGGCTCCGCCGCCAACTCACTCTCCTCCAGTTGAAAGGTGGCCTCAATGCCGCGTTTGAAAGCATATTGCAAGGTGGTCATTGCCACGGCATTCAGTGGCTGTTTAGGTTGCAGAATAAGGAGGTTGCGGCGATCTTCGACATAGGGGGTGATCCGCTGCACCGATCGGCCGGCTGGTGCCAACGCGTTCTCGACATCCTCTGGTGCTTGGGCATCTTGACACCAGTTGCCATTGGCAACATCCATGTTGAAGCCAAAAATGGATCGGTCCCGCCGGCGTCGCCAGCCCAGATTGATCCGCCATAGGGTGGCTGCTGGCCCATAGCGCATCTGCAGCAGCTCTTCTCCTCCCTCGCTCACGGTGACAGAGGTGAAGCGGCACTGGCCGCGCTCCTCGGCATAACGAAAAGTGGTGGCAGTTTCGTAGCCCTGGCGTTGACGCTCCTCCTCATCAGAGGTAATGCGGGTGGCGCGTCGGCTACCGACCTGCTCAATGCGGTATAGAGTGGTGAGATGGCGGCCGCCATCCAAGGGCTGTTGACAGTTGACACAGAGCTCAAACTCTTTTTGGTCACCAAAATGGCCATAGCCGCACGTTTGGCACAGACGCGCCGTCTGCAACGGTAAATGAGCCGAGGTAGCGACACTCTCCTCGTCGCGAATACCCAGAATGGCCTTGCGTACTCGGTAGGTACTGCCCTCATGATAGATAATCGATTGCGGTCCAAATTCAGACAGACCTAAGAAGCGTGGGCGACTGAGGAAGGTATCCCGTCCGACCTTTTCGCGGCGACCGGGGATGAAAGCCAGCAGCGGCAGACGAGGAAAGTTATAACCGGGCAAAAAGCCCTGACTAGCCAGAAAGCGATAACTATAAAAGTCGGAATTGGTGGTGGCCCTGGTATCTAATAACAACTCTTGCTGGGTACGGGCTTCATCATAACGCTGTTTGGCCTCTTTGCGGTCTTTTTCGGTGGCGGCGGCATTCATCTGGATGGCATGGCTCTGTTGCATCTGCTTGGCCGTGGCCCGATAGAGAGAGCGCCAACGGTCAAAAGCTTGATTGAATTGCTGAAACGAGGCCTTGACGATGTTCTGCTGCCACGTTGGGCCATACCAAGGCGCCGCTTCGGCGGTTAACTCGGTCTCGACCATGGCCAACAAAGCGATGGCGCGTTTGGCCGCTCGTTCACGTACCGCATGGCTATCCATAGCAGCGGCGAAATCCGCCCGCACCGGTAGCTGTTCCGGTTGCTCAAGGTCGAGGGCATCTTTGACCGAACTGCCCAGTTTTTGCCCGGTTTCAGACAGCCAGACGGCATGCAAGTGGCTTTTAATTAGCTCCTCGTTGGCCAAGTCAATCATGGGAGGATGAACGCTACCCGCTACCATCCGGCTGGGGTCGGCAAAGAAATATTGATCGTGGGGCGAGCGGGCGGCACAGTAGGTGATGACCAGGGCTGGTTGGCCACTGCGTCCGGCGCGACCACTGCGTTGGGCATAATTGGCCGGTGTCGGTGGCGCGTTACGCATAAAAACCGTATTGAGGGAGGCAATATCGACCCCGAGTTCCATGGTTGGCGAGCAGAACAACACCGGTAGTCGGGCGGTGCGAAACGCCTCTTCACGCTCCTGGCGGTTGTGGCTGTCGACCTGAGCGGTATGTTCCCGGGCCTCAAGCTGGTGCAGAAAACGATCAGATCTTTGCAGCTGTTGGGCAACGTTGTGGTAGAGGTCGCGGAAGAAGCGGTTGTCGCTCCCCTTGGTACCCAGTGACCATTCCAAGACGCTGGCGCCAATACGATAGCCACGATGGGATCGATCTATCTCGATCGATTCAACCAAACCATACTGTTCCAACACCCCGAGCAGGTCATCTATGAGCGCATTGTAGCTGTTTTCATTAAATCTTCTTGGATAGTGAGGATTGCCAACCCCCCAGATCGCCTGATTTTTTAGATAGGTACCAAAACGCGAACGGTGGGAGATGTATAGGGTCGGTTGGTCACTCCTGATGATTGCCGACGATGGACGGGGGATCATCACCGCTGCTGCTGCCGGCGTCTCCTCTTCCGATAACCCCCACGGCTCTTTCAAATCGGCAAAACTGCGGTTACGCACCTGCTCCAGGTAGTAGTTGTCGAGGTAGACCGTTTTGATCGCCAGACCACGGCGCATGGTGTCCAATAGCTCCTGGGCCAACGATTGCCGCAACGCTGGGGGGGCATGGGCGAGCAGGGGATGACAACCATGCCATGCTTCCTGGTCGTTGGCGCACTCGCCGAGGGATTGATAGCCAATCTTGAGCAGATGTAATTGCTCCAGGTTGGGGTTGGTGATGCGCCAGCCGCGACGCAGGTCGTGATAGAGGCGATAGCCAATGACGTCGCGTAGGGTCTTTTGGGTGCTCTGCGCCTTGACGCCTCTGGCTTCTGGGTTGGAGGCGTAATCTTCTGGTAACAGGCGTAATTGCTCGACCACCCGCTGGGTTAGGGTGTCATCGCGCAACACCTGGCCAGGTTCCTTGTAGATGGCAGCTAGCAAGGCCCCCCGCAGCAGCAAAATTTGGATAAAATCGTTGAAATGGCCAGCTTGCAGCGAAGCATCTTGACGATTATCGCTGAAACCCAACAATTTTCTGGCCTCTTGCTCCAAGCCGTTGGTCTCGTCCAGCAGATACCTGAGCGACGATAGGGTGAGCATCGTGGTGGCCGAGCTGCGCCCCTCACTTCCCAAGGAAGCGAGTTTGCTCAGGTCGCTGCGGACGCTGCCGTCATAACTGACCCGACACTCAGAGCGTAAACAAAAACGAAACGGACCGGGGATATACCAACCAAACTCGCCGTCATGGTCAATTTCGCCCTGGGTATTGACCCGTAGCGGCGTGGGCCTGTAGCGACGATAATGGGGCTTCAGACGCGCTGTGCTACCCTCAAAATCGAGCCACTCTTCGGGAAAGTGGCGTTCTAATTCGTTGGGATCAAAATTCTGACCGGGATCGGGCATAAAAAAGCCATGTTGTAACTCCTGTTGTGAATCATCCGCTTCACTGTGGGCACGTTCCGAGAGTTCACGTGGTGCCAGCACGGTTACTTGGCGATTGGCGATGGTGGCCCAGACGGGCAGGTACTCTTGGCCACATTCGCGGCAAAATACCGCTATGAACAGCACCTTATCCCGTGATCCTGGTTGAAATTGTTGCCCATCAACGGTCAAATAGCGCCGCCCAGCCGGCTCAATGGTGGTGAATAGATTACCCGCCCCAGCGATGAACTGATGCAGTCGGAAGGCAAATAACGGTCTTCCAACGCTGTTTTTGGTATGAAAAGCCAGCAGTAGAAAGCGGGTCAGGTAGGTTTCACAGTGCTCTAAGGGCAGCGCGGTCTCGTTAGAGAGGGCTTGGGCAGCATCCAGCAATGTTTTAGGCCGTGAGATCCGTACCAATTTGGCATCAGGCCGACCATCGGCCCGTTCCAAGCCGAGATTATTTTCCACCCAAGTGGCCAGTGGGTGATGGCTTAATTCCGAATAGCTAGGCGCATCGGGCAGCCCTTGTTGCAGGGCACGCAGCAAATATTGGGGCGGATGGTCGACTGCTTCGGGGGTGACAGGTGCCAGCGTTTCGGTGACAACATGCTCGGGTTGTACCCGACAGCCGAACAGGCGGCTGGCGACCGTTGCGACCACCTGGTTACGATCATCGCTGCTTCCCTCACTGGTCATGGTGGCCGATGTGCCAACGCACAATAAATCGCTGTTGAAACGATCACGCACCCGCCGGACCAACATAGCAACATCGGCGCCCTGGCGGCCACGGTAGCCATGCAGCTCATCAAGAACCAAAAAACGCAGTCCAGAGGCGTGTTTGACCACCGCTTGATCAACGGGGGTGTGGCGCGTCAGGATCAGTTCAAGCATCACATAATTGGTCAAGAGGATATCGGGCGGCGAGGAGGCTATTTTCTGCCGTTCTGACTCAGATTCTTGGCCAGTATAGCGGGCAAAGGTGACCGGTTCTTGATCCGTCGGATAGCCAATACGAAGAAATTTTTCTAATTCCTCCATCTGGCTGTTGCATAGGGCGTTCATCGGGTAAATGACGATCGCCGTGATAGCGGGTCGTTGCTGGTCTGCTTTGTGACGCAGGACATCATCAATGATAGGGATAAAATAGGCCAACGACTTACCAGAACCGGTGCCGGTGGTCAGTACGTAGCTCGCACGCCGTTTGGCAATGCGGATGGCCTCCTCCTGGTGTTTATGCAACTGCATCGGCAGCCCCAGAGATCCGGGCTGTTTCTGGATGCGGAAGATGTTGCGACACTCTGGGTGGAGGAGCCCTTCGGCCACTAGGTCATCAATCTGGCCGCCGGAGACGAAGCTTGGGTTTAATTGGATCAGAGGGGCTGGCCAAAAGCGCCCGTCCGTGTACGTCTGATCGACATAAGCCTGGATGTCGGCAGCGAGGATCTTGGTAAAACTGCGAGAAAATTGCTCGTAGTCAGCAATGAGCTGATTGCGAAACTGAAAAACATCCATTTCAAGCCTCTCCGGACAACCAGCCACTGTAGGCCATGTTTTGCACCGACGGTAACAGGCTCAGTGTTGTAGCAGGCGCATTGGCTTCGTAGTTGTCCAAGATGCGACTAAGGGCCCTGCTGGGGGCGCTTCTGGCCGCTGCAATCCAGGAAAAATTGGCTTCGGTTAGGGTGGTGACCTTGGGGAGAGAGAGCTCCATCTCCGCACTAGCGTCGCCATTGATGTCAATTTGCAATAATTTGGTGCGATTATCAAAGCGGGCCTGAGAGCGTCGGCTGGCGGTGAAATTGTCGGCTCCCAAATAAGCGAATTTGCCTGTCTGTAAGCCAACGAATACCAGCAGATCACGACTCCGCTCGAAATCATTAATACGGTCGCCCCCTCCTACCGGTGAGTCGGCAACACTGGTGAAGCGGAATTGATCCTGGCCACTACTGCCGGTAATGGTATCCCCTCCAGTCCCAGCCGTTACGACAACGTCGATCCTGCCTTTCAGGGTAATGTGATCGACACCGGTCGAGCCGATGATGGTCTCTACCAATGAGAAACTGACCGCTCCCCCACTCGTTAAAGTGGCAGTTTCATCCCCATCACGCGAGCCAACCACCACTTCAACGCCGGTGAAGGTGCTGTTGCTTCCCTCCAGCAGCGTTACGCTATCGCTGTCGCTGGTGCCGATGAGGCTATCGATGTCCGAAATAGCTATTTTGCCCGCTTCAAGCAAGGTCACCGTTTCTGCCCGATCACTGCCGGTCAGGGTCTCAATGCGGGCCACACCGATTTGGCCGCCGCTACCGATCCAATTGATGCGATCCTTGCCTTCACTCCCCAACAGCACCTCCACCGAGGCAATGGTCAATTTACTACCGGTCAACAGCGACAGGGTATCGTTACCTTTCGATCCGATCACCGAATTGATCTGGACCGTAGCGATGGTACCGGCCGTGAGCAGGGTGACCGTGTCGTCCGGTGTCGTGCCCAAGATGGTTTCAACTTGGCTGACCAGTAGGCTGCCACCCGCCAATAAGGTCAGCGTCTCGACATCGGTCGAAGAACCGATGATGGTTTCAACTTTGGAGCTGAATAGCTCTGTTGCGTGACTCAGAATAACGCGATCATTGCCATCGCTGCCGATGACCGTTTCAACCTCGGTAATAGCCAAAGTGGTGGCCGCCAACAGTCGCACAGTATCGCTTCCAGCGCTACCCACCACAGATTCGACATCACCCACAAACAGCCGACCGCTGGTCAGCAGGGTGACGGTGTCGGTGCCGCGGCTACCCTGGATGGAATCTAGCCGCGACAGCATCACTGAACTTCTGGTCAACAGCGCTAGGGTATCTAGGCTGCTCGCACCGATAATCGATTCCACCGAGGAGGCGACCAATCTACCCCCAACCACGAGAGCTACGGTATCGCTGCCGCTAGAACCGATGATGGTTTCGACCGACATGATCGCTAGGTGCGCAGCACCAGAGGCGAAGGTGAGGGTGTCATTGCTGGAACTGGTACCGGTCATCGTTGTGTTGTTGCTGATCATTGGTCGACCGTTGAGGTCAAACAATGGAGCGACAAGGTCAACGACTATATCCAACGGATTCGATACCGCACTGGTGTTACCAGCCCGGTCGGTTTGGATGGCGCGGATGGTGTGGCTACCCGCTGTGACCAGTGTCAGTTCGCTCTGCCAGGAGGTGCCGACAATACCGACCGTGGCCAGCGGCTCGCCACTGTCCATTGCTTGGTTATGATCCTGG
>JADGCM010000065.1 GCA_015228995.1 Magnetococcales bacterium | reverse complement strand
TACATCTGCCGGGTGAACAGAATGATATCGTCTTCAGTGGGCCACTCAACAAACAGCGCAATTTGGATGTCACCTGGCTTATGATCAGATATTTCTTCAATTTTGATTGGTGCAACACCGCGATTCATCAGTTGGTCAGCGACTGAACCAGCCGTCGGGGCGGTTATCATCCCTTGAACATTCTCACCGTCTGAGCCGCGACCTGCGTAACGAAATTTTGGCATGGGGACTCCGTGCATAATACAAATACAACCAGCAGATATCCGCTGTATGGTACCATACACTAGCCTAGTGAGTGAATGGCTGACCACCATTTCGCAATGGAGGAATCATCCGTGCGGGACATGAACATCTCCCTACCTGAGACCTTGAAGCCATTCGTGGATAGACAAATGGCGTTGTTGCATGATTCTTCCTTTAGCTATCTAGTTACTTGACAGGAGGTGCGGTTATTGTAATTGTGTTGGGATACGTGGATATGGCTCTTCCAATTATTCGGTGAGCTGCCAGCTTTTTTTTACCAGCGAAGAACAGCTACGCCATATCTGGTCATCGCCGATGATCCGTAAAACACTGCTGGATCATTTGGCTGCTGCTGGTTACGGTAAAACTGAGTTGACGGCGTTACAGTTTGAATAGGAGCAGTCAAGCATGGTGATCATCCCAGTTGTGTTATCGGGTGGATCTGGTACCCGTTTGTGGCCGTTGTCACGTGGTGAATTTCCCAAGCAGTTTCATCCACTGGCGTCGGAGCGATCGCTGTTTCAGGAGACGTTGCTGCGCTTGCGTGGGTTGACGGCGGCGACGGCGCCGATGCTGATCTGCAACGACAAACACCGCTTTTTAGCCACCGAGCAAGCCCATAAAATTGGGGTGTCTTTGTCGGCTATATTGCTTGAGCCGGTTGGTCGTAACACCGCTCCGGCGGCGGCCTGTGCCGCCCTCCATAGTACCGCTCACCATCAATCAGACAGCCTGTTGTTGTTGTTACCAGCCGATCACGTCATTGCTGATGTTGAGCGCTTCCACCAGGTGGTGATGCAGGGGGCGCAGGCCGCCATGCAGGGCCATTTGGTGACTTTTGGCATTGTGCCGGATCGGCCCGATAGTGGCTTCGGTTACATCCAGCGTGGCGAACGCTGGCAAGAGGCGGGTTATTTCATCCGCCGTTTTGTCGAAAAGCCCGACACAGAACGGGCAGAGCAGTACCTTGCTGCCGGAGATTATTACTGGAACAGCGGCATGTTCCTGTTTCGCGCTGATATTTATTTAGCTGAGCTGGAACGACTGGCCCCCGGGATCGTCCAACATTGTCGCCAAGCGATGGCTCAGGCTCGTTGTGATCTCGATTTCTTGCGTCTCGATAGCGCTGCTTTTAGCGCTTGTCCATCTGATTCCATCGATTGTGCGGTCATGGAAAAGAGCGACCATGGCCTGGTATTGCCATTGGAGGTCGGTTGGAACGATGTTGGTTCTTGGTCGGCTTTATGGCAGATTGGCGACCACGATGCCCAAGGCAATGTCTTGCACGGAGATGTGGTGGCCACGGACAGCAACGGTTGTTATTTACGGGCTGAGCATCGCCTGTTGGCAACAGTTGGTCTACACGACCACGTTGTGGTGGAAACCGCCGATGCGGTGATCGTGGCACCGCGCGACCGTGTTCAAGACATTCGTCACGTAGTAGCGGCCTTGCAAACGGCGGGTCGCAACGAGCCACTGCATCATCGTCGTGTCTATCGACCATGGGGTTTTTATGAGGTGATTCACACGGCCGACCGGTTTCAAGTCAAGCGCATTGTGGTCCATGTCGGGGCTTCGTTGTCGTTGCAAATGCACCACCATCGTGCTGAACACTGGGTAGTGGTCCATGGTACGGCGCAGGTGACCCGTGGCCAGGAGACGCTGTTATTGACCGAAGACCAATCGGCTTACATACCAACCGGTGTCGCCCACCGACTTGCCAACCCGGGCAAGATCCCGTTAGAGCTGATTGAGGTGCAAAGCGGTAGTTATCTCGGCGAGGATGATATTGTGCGTTTTGAGGACTCTTATGGACGTTGATGATCGCATTGTTCTGATCGATACCCATTACCAACAGCGTTGGGGACACACCGCCAGCTATTTGATCAACGAGCCGGAGGGAGCCGCCTTCGTTGAGACCGGGACCACCCATGCAGCATCGCTCTTGCTGGCAGCACTGGCACAACGGCAAGTGGCTCGTGAGGCGGTACAGTATGTCATTGTTACCCATATCCATCTCGATCATGCCGGTGGGGCAGGGGAGCTGCTGCACCATTTACCGAACGCCAAGCTGGTGGTGCATCCACGCGGGGCGCGCCACATGATTGATCCGCAGCGGTTGATCAATAGCTCGCGTCAGGTCTATGGGGAGGCCTTTGATCGGATTTATGGTACCATCCACCCCGTGGCTGAAAATCGACTGATCATTGCCGATGACACCACCGAAATCACTGTCGGTAGGCGTCGCTTGCGTTTTATCGCGACCGAGGGGCATGCAAAGCATCACTTCTGCGTTTGGGATCCGGACCACCATGGCCTGTTTAGCGGCGATGCCTTGGGTATTTCGTTTCGAGAGTTTGACGTTGGTGAGCATTCCCTCATCTTTCCAGCGACGACACCGACCCAATTCGATCCGGAGGTGGCTTGTTTAGCCATTGAGCGTCTGGCACAGTTACAGCCGCGCTGGATCTACCTGACCCATTTTGGCCCCTTGCCCTGGCGACCACAATGGGCGGAGACACTACAACAAGGCGTCAGGTATTTTGCTTCATGGGCGTACAGGGGTGTTCCCCTTGCTGATACCATGAGTCAGTGGTTGTTGGAAACGGCACAGTCTTTTGGCTGCCAGCTGCCGCCATCGCAGATGCGGGCGTTATTATCTCTCGATATTGAATTGAACGTGCAGGGGTTGAGCCATTGGGCCGCTTCCAAAAATCCATCGAGTTGAACAACGGCGCCCGGGTCGGGATCGTCGGTGGTGGGCCGGCTGGTACCTTGACCGCTTTCTTTTTGTGCGACGTGGCCCGCAGCGTCGGTATTGAACTACAGGTCGAGATCTTCGAGCCCCGTCAGTTTACCTGCACCGGTCCAGCCGGATGCAACATGTGCGGCGGCGTCATCTCTGAATCGTTATTGCAGATGATGGCTGCCGATGGTATCCATCTACCGGAAGAGGTGATCATTGACACCATCGATAGCTATCGGCTACATACGGAGGTAGGCAGCGTCAGCATTGAGGCACCAATCGCGGAGAAACGCATTGCCTCGATTTATCGTGGAGCAGGCCCGCATGGGGCGGAAAGTCAGGCACCGCTGCCGTGGCGCAGTTTTGATGAGTTCCTGCTCGGTTTGGCTGTCCAGTCCGGGGCTTACCACATTGCTGAACGGGTGACCGCCATCGAGTGGGAGCGAGATTATCCGGTACTGACGACACGCAGCGGTGAGCGCCATCAGTATGATTTCCTGGTGGGTGCCGTTGGTATTAACGGTACCGGGATCAATCTATTCGAGAAAATGGGGCGAGGCTACCGGCCGCCCCGTACCGTACGTGCCTTTGTCGGTGAGTTCTATTTTGGCGACAAGATGGTCGAGCGGGTCTTGGGCCATTCCATGCACGTATTCCTGCTCGATCTGCCCGGATTGAAGTTCGCGGCGATGACTCCCAAGGGCCACTATGCCACTTTTATCATTCTCGGCGAGGATATCGATAAAGAGATGGTGCGTCGCGTCTTGGCCCATCCTGCCGTACGCAGCTGTCTGCCTCCTCACTGGGAAATCCCGGTGCTGCCCTGCCAGTGCCAGCCACGGATCTACCTGGGCATGCCACAGCGGTTTTTTGGCAATCGCTTTGCCATGGTGGGCGACTGTGGGGTGTCGCGTCTTTACAAAGATGGCATTGGTGCCGCCTACCGCACCGCCAAAGCGTTGGCCTTTGCGGCGGTAACCTGTGGGGTCTCAGCCGGTGATCTCAGACGCCATTATTTACCAACCTGCCGTGCGTTGGAACGGGATAACCGGTTGGGACACTTGGTGTTTGGCTTGGATGAATGGTTGGGCAAATGGCAGTTGTTTCGATCGGGTTTGTTACAGACCGTGCAACAGGAGCAGGATGAGCAGCCGCTTGTTGGCGACCGGCGTCTCAGTGGCGCTTTGTGGGATGTATTTACCGGCAGTGGCTCTTATCGTGATATCGTCCGCCGTGCGAGCTATCCACGGGTATTATGGCGTATGCTTAAAAATGGCTGTTTATCGGTCCTGGAATGATGATCCATTGCACAACATAGGAGACGAGCCGTGTTAAGGAACACAAGGTTAGATATTGGTATTGCCCGCCATATCCATCTCAACTGGGAGTTTGAACTCGAAGCCGTTGCCTTGGGCATGCGGGCACCAACCGAGATTCAATCCCATGAAGAGTGTGAATTGGGGCGTTGGATTCATACAGATGGCCTACGTTCATACCGCGATTTGGACGCTATCTACCTATTGATCGAGTCCCACAGGCGGTTTCATAATGCAGCGAGGCGTATTGTGTCGCTGCACCAGCAAGAGCGCAGTGCTGATGTTGCCGCAGAACTAGAAGTTGTTCGCACCTTAAGTCGTGAGATCATTTTTCGTCTGACAGAGATTGAGTTAGATACTTTAGGGCAGCAGCAACTGCCTGACGCCCATCCGGTACGTCATTTCATTCAATCGTTACTCAATGGTCCTTATCATGCGCTACCGGAGGATCGTAACATATTGAACGTCAGCCATGCGCGGCTGGTGCATCTGAGTTGGGCTAGAAATCTAAAAAAGGCGTTCCGCAACTTTGGCCGGCAAGTAGAAATGGAGTCAGCTGATAAGTGTGCGATGGGAGTGTGGTTGCACACAACGGGCTTGACACGCCATAGCCAGTTGCCAGAGATCGGTCTCTTGGATAGTGCCCATCAATCTTTTCATTTCATGGCCGAACGGGCCATCCGCGCCTTTCATGGTAAACGTGAACAATATGCAGACCAGAGTTACGGTGAAGCACTGGACTTGAGCCGGAAAATTATCTACTTGTTGTCCGTGATCGAGTTTAAGTTGCTTGATTCACAATCGGTTACGCGTGAAAGTACGATTCTTGAGTGAGGATCAATCGTCTGTTAACGGTGAATCAAACGACGTTGGCTGGCTATTTCAACAACTCTTGAGCCGTTACGGACCACAGGGGTGGTGGCCAGCGTCAGAGCTGTTCGAGTTGGTGGTTGGGGCTCTACTGACACAAAATACCACCTGGACCCAAGTCGAGAGGGTGATTGCCGTGTTGCGGCAACGGCAACTCTTGACGATCGATGCCATCCGCCACGTGGACGATCAGACTCTGTGGCCGCTGTTGCGGCCAACCGGCTATTTTCGGGTCAAGACCCAGCGTTTACGGGCCATGGTCCAATTTCTGGGTCGTTTCAACGACGACTGGCGGCAGCTGTTTCAATATGACACCGACCACTTGCGGCAACTATTGTTGCAAGTCAATGGTATTGGTCCAGAAACAGCCGATTGCATTCTCTGTTATGGGGCCGGGCGACCGCTATTTGTGGCCGATCGTTACAGTCAACGGCTACTGGCCCGGCTGGGTTGGATTCAAGACAACGCTGGTTATGACGCCACCCAGCACTGGGTGCAGCAACGCTTCCCGGTGGATGCTGTGGCGCTGGGAGAGTTGCACGCGCTGATCGTTCGCCATGCCAAGGTCCACTGCCAAGCTACCCCACGCTGTCAAGACTGTTGTTGTGGAGGCCGTTGCTGTGCACCCCTCGCCATAAAGTGAAGGATTGTCAATTGACTGGGCTTGGGTTACAATGACCTCAAGGTAGTCATTGAGCATCTTCTGCCGCCATAGGCACAGGGGCTATTTTTGTCCAAATCAGGCCATCCTTTTCATGTGCATAACAACTTTTTTGCAGCCTGGATCAACGATCCAGAGACTATTCTTGTCCTGCTGCAACAGTGGCTTCCGGAGCAACTCCAGAAATTTATCAATTTTACCGTTCTGCCAACCATCCTTAAAATTAACTTCATCGCCATGGGGCTTGATGTGGTCTCGGCAAAAAGTTATCGCTTTACAAGTAGTAGAACAGCTCGTTCTGGCTGGAGTCAGCCCGCACTATGTGGCGCAACTGTTCCATTATTGGCTCTCTATCAGCCATTGGCTCGACGACGGCACAAAAATAACGTGGTTGCATAAATTTCAATCATCCGGGGAGATTCAGCAGATGTTGTCACAATATGCGCAAAACTTAATTGATGAAGGCCTCCAAAAAGGCCGCCAGGAAGAAGCTATAGCCTTTTTGCTGCGTATGATGCAACACCGTTTCGGATTGTTACCCAAGGCGGTTTATCATCAAGTGATTGAAGCAGATATACCTTTGTTAGAAAAGTGGGCTGATCGTCTCCTGGGCGCACAATCTCTAAACGAGGTTTTTGCCGATTAAGGATTGTTCTCTTGTGACAACGTCGATTAAGAAACCCATTCTCGGGCTATTGGTGGCGGCATTTGCTGTGTTACTGGTCGTCGTGATTGCCTCGACGCTATGGATGCACGACGACCAAGGCAATGCCATTTTACGCTACCCCATCAATGCCGTGGTGCGGCAGATAGCGGCCCAGAAGCAGCGAGAGGTGCTGTTCCTGAGCAGCCAATTGGAGACGATTGCCAGAATTGAGGCTATACAACAGGCGTTTTTGTCGCGGGATCGGGCCGCTTTGTTGCAGGCAAGTCTACCGATCAATCGTGTTTTGTTGGAAAACAACCAAGTTACCCATTTTTACTTCCACGACGGCGACGGCGTCAATTTTCTTCGCGTCCACAAGCCCGACCAATTCGGCGACCTGATTGATCGGCACACCCTGCGACGGGCTCAACAAACAGCTACCACCTCATCCGGCGTCGAAATGGGCCCACTGGGCACAATGACGTTGCGGGTGGTGATGCCGTGGCGACTGAACGGCACCATCGTCGGCTATCTGGAGTTGGGCCGCGAGATTAGCCATATCATCTCGGCGGCACAAGATCAGCTTGGCTTTGCGCTCTATACCTTTATTGACAAAACACGACTGGATCGACGGCGTTGGCCGGATTGGGATCGTTTTCCAGAGTTGGTCTACACCGGACAGGCCCAACTGCCCCCGGAAATAACGGCGATATTTGATCGCTATTTAGCGTCTGGGAAGTGGAGAAACGACGTTACTGAGGACACAGTCATGCCTATCGATACCGGCCACTCCAGCATATTATATCTATTCTCTGTTCCTATATTTGATATCAGCAATCAGGTCATAGGGCGCCTCTTCTCCACTTACGATGATCAAGGCGTTCACAATACTGGTGCACAACACGCCCACGCCGTTATTGCAACCAGCCTCATGCTGGTAAGTGTGCTGTTTGTGATTTTTGCTAAAATGTTGGCTCGGATTGAGCAAAAAATTGGTCTCCAGACAGCACAAGTCGCACAGAGCCATCGTCAAAACCAGTTGTTGCTGGCAGCGGCTGGTGAAGGGATTTCTGGTGTTGATCGCCACGGCTATACCACCTTTATCAATGCCATTGGCGCCAGTATGGTGGGTTGGGATCCCGGCGAACTGATCGGACGAGACCATCATGCCCTGTTACACTATGCCTACTCAGACGGCACCCCCCACCACCGTGAGCAGTGCCATGTCCACGACGCACTCCGGGATGGGATCAAACACCACGCCTCTGACGAAGTTTTTTGGCGCAAGGATGGTAGCTGTTTTCCCGTTGAATATACGGTTGCTCCGGTGATGGATGAGGGGAGCGTCTTGGGGGCAGTGGTCATCTTTCGTGATATATCCGATCGCGTGCGTTCGGAGCAGCAGTCACAGCGTTACCTCGCCTACCAGGGGGTCATTAACCAGCTGTACGAAATCTCCTATCAGCCGATTCAGTTGCAGCAACAATTGGAGGTTGCCCTTGATCTGGTACTGTCGATTCCGTGGTTAGTGGTGCAATCAAAAGGAGCGATATTTCTAGCCGATCCAGAGACCGGTATGTTGCAATTGACGACCCAAAAAGGGCTGAATAGTGAGTTGCTCTTGTTATGTCAGCAGGTGCCGTTTGGTCATTGCCTGTGCGGGCGGGCCGCCCGAGATAAGGTCATTGTCCACGCCAACTGTGTCGATGATCGCCACGAAATTCACTTCTCCGGTATGTTGCCCCATGGTCATTATTCGGTACCGATTCTGCTCGGTGAGCTTTTGCTGGGCGTGCTGACACTCTATCTGGAAGCAGGGCATCCCTACCATGCAGAAGAGACTAACCTGCTGCAAGCCATTGGTCATACGCTGGGCAGTATGATTCATCGCAAGACACTGGAAGAATCTTTGCAAAGTCAGAATGTGCTGTTGGAGGAGAAGGTACATGAGCGCACTCTGGAGCTGGAGGATTACGTTGAGTCCCTCAAACAAGCCCATGACCAACTGATACGCTCGGAACGGCTCGCCGCTCTTGGCGACATGGTGGCTGGTATCTCCCATGAGATCAAAACACCGGTTGGTATTGGTTACACCGCCACCACCCACCTTGAAACAGCCACTGATCGTTTTGTCCAACTCTACCGGCACGGTGATTTGCGCCGCGAGGCTTTGGACAACTATCTGGACGAGGTGGTGGAGTCAACCCGCCTGATCAAGACCAACATCAGCCGGGCAGCGGAATTGATTTTGAGTTTCAAGAATGTCGCCGTCGACCAAACCAGCCAGGAAAGGAGGCGCTTCAATCTCAAGGAATACCTCACCGAGACCCTCATCAGTCTGGGGCCGAAGCTGAAAAAGACGCCCCACTTGGTGACGATGAGCTGCCCGGATGACATAGAACTGGATAGCTTTCCTGGTGCTTTGTCGCAGATTATCACAAATTTAGTTATTAATTCATTGACTTATGGTATTTGTGATCATAAACAGGGAAAGATAAATATCAACGTCTCTGTTGATGATAATACCATTGTATTATATTATCAGGATGATGGTTGTGGTATGAGTGAGCAGACACTCAAACGGCTTTATGAGCCGTTTTTCACCACCAATCGCA
>JADGCM010000064.1 GCA_015228995.1 Magnetococcales bacterium | reverse complement strand
CACACCAGCCGTTAGCGGTGGCTATTTCTTGGCTGTCAGAGCCTATAGTAGCTTCCAAACAGGTAGTTACCGTCTATCGTCCCAATCATCTGGTGGCATAATTGACATCACCGCACCAGCGGTACCAACCGCTCTTGACCTAGCTGCTATCGACGATAGCGGCGTCTCTGACATCGATAACATCACCAATCGGAGCAGCGGTCTCACCATCAACGGTAGTAGTGGTGAAGCGGGCGCCAATGTGGTGCTGTTTGAAGATAAGGATGGTAACGGTGTCATCGATAGTAACGAGACATTGGCAACGGCTGCTGTCACCGGCACAGTCTGGAGTACCGACATCAGCTTGGCGGCTGGGACACATAGCATCAAGGCGGTGCAGACCGACATAGCCGGTAACAAGAGTGCGGTATCAACGGTGTTGGCGATAACGGTAGCCACGACCACACCACCAGAGATATTAACCAACCTCAGTCTGGACACGGCGGATGATAGCGGTTTTTCCAACAGTGACCATATCACTAACCAAACCAGTGGTTTGACCATCAGCGGTGGTGGTGGTGTTCTCAGTAGTCGTCTGGTGCTATTTGATGACAAGGACAACGATGGGATCATCGATAGTGGCGAGGCACTGACAACTGCAGGCATCTCTGGCACGATATGGAGTGCTGACGTCAGCTTGGTGTCTGGAACCCATACGATCAGGGCGATACAAACCGACGCCGTCGGCAACAGCAGCAGTGCTTCGACGGCGTTGATGGTCGTCGTCAAGACGGCATCGACGGATTCTGTCAGCTTTGCTACGGCTACCAAACACGCTGTGGGCAGTTACCCTTATTCAATCACCAGCGCCGATTTCAACAGTGATGGCCGTTTGGACATCGCCAGTTCTAACTATTCTAGCAACAATGTTTCGGTGTTGTTGGGTCAGGCATCGGGCGGTTTTGCCCCCGCTGTCAACTATAGCGTCGATAGTTATCCTTACTCAATTGCTAGCGCTGACTTCAACGGCGATGGTCGCTGGGATATTGCCAGCGTTAGTCAGAACAGCAATAGGGTTTCGGTGTTGTTGGGCCTAGCTTCCGGGGGATTTGCCACTGTCGCTAGTTACGCCACAGGCAACAGCCCAGTATCAGTTATTAGCGCCGATTTCAACGGCGATGGTCGCTGGGATATTGCCACTGCTAACCAGTACAGCAATAATGTTTCGGTATTGCTGGGCCTGGCTTCCGGGGGATTTGCCACCGCTGCCAACTACACCGTTGGTACCTACCCTTCATCAGTTACTAGTGCCGACTTCAACGGCGATGGTTGGGTCGATATTGCTTGTACCAATAATGGCAGTAATGATGTTTCAGTGCTCCTCGGTCAAGCCACAGGTGATTTTTCTGCTGCCGTTAACTATAGTGTTGGCAGTTACCCCTGTTCAATTACGAGTGCTGATTTTAACGGTGATGGCCGCCCAGATATCGCAAGTGGTGGCCAATACAGTAACAAAATATCGGTGCTGCTAGGTCAGGAAAAAGGCTTTGGCACTCCGGTCAGCTATGATGTCGGTAGTAGCTCTACGACAATCATCAGTACCGATTTCAACGGCGATGGTCGCTGGGATATCGCGAGCTCTGACCAGTACAACAACAAGGTATCGGTACTTCTGGGTAAGGCAACAGAAGGCTTCGCCACTGCCGTCAGCTATAGTGTTGGAGACAGTGGTCCTGCATCTATTATCAGTGCTGACTTCAACGACGATGGCCGCCGAGATATCGCAACTGCCAACCGGTACAGCGGTAGCGTCTCGGTGCTACTGGCAGATGTTGTGCCTGTCCTTATCCCAACCAACCTCGATCTGAGCGCCACTGATGATAGCGGCAAATCCAACAGTGACAATATTACTAACCAAACCGGTGGTTTGACCATCAGCGGCAAAGGGGGGGTTGCGGGCAATTCTCTGGTGTTGTTTGACGACAAGGATGGCAATGGTGCGATCGATAGTGGCGAGGCTCTCGCTACGACGGCTGTCACCGGCACCACATGGAGTGCGGATATCCGTTTAACGGATGGAATACATGCCGTTAAGGCGATACAAACCGATGTAGCAGGCAATAGCGGTACCGCATCGGGGGCTCTGACCATTGCTATTACGCAATCCACCAACAATGTCCCAACTGTTATTAAATCTAGTAAATTTGGTACTGAAGACACCCCCGTCACCTTCACTGCCACTGACTTCAGATCTAAATTTAGCGATCTGGACGGCGATGCCCTGACCAAAGTCAAGATCACCGCTCTGCCCAGTAGCGGTACTTTGAAACTGAGCGGCGCGGCTGTCACGACCAATCAAGAGATTGCAGCAAGCAGCCTCAATAATCTGACCTTTGTACCGGCAGCTGGTGGCACCACCAGTTTCCAGTGGCAAGGTTACGATGGAGCAGCATGGAGTGCGAATACAGCCACAGTTGACTTGACCATCACTGTTCCTGACAATCCTAGACCGACTGCTCTGGCCCTATTAGCAACCGATGATAGTGGTTTTATTGGCGACAACATCACCAACAAAGCCGCCAGCTTAACCATCACCGGCAAGGGTACAGCTGGTGCCAAAGTAACCTTGTTCGACCGCGATTCCGTCGTTAAAGGCGGTACAGCAGTCGTTACGGCAGCGGGCAGTTGGAGTATTAAGGCAACCAGTCTGAGCAAGGGCAGCTATTCATTCACAGCACAACAGACTGTCGATGGAACAGCCAGTAGTTCGTCTGAGTCACTAGCCGTCAGTGTTGACATCACGGCGCCATCGGCTCCAACCCGGTTGGATTTGGCTGAAAAGGACGATCTTGGCCTCTCACCAAGTGATAACGTGACTCGTGTGACCGAGGGTCTAATCATCAGTGGCAGTGGCGAATCGGGTAGCACGATCACCTTGTATGACGGTAAGACCAAAGTCGTGACAGCGGCGATTGTGGTCGATGATGATGGGGAGTGGACCACAACCCTGGCACCGCAATCAGCCGGTAGCCATGCCATCACCGCTACCCAAACGGATATCGCTGGCAACATCAGCAAGGCTTCGTCGGTGCTGCCCTTGGTAGTGGATACCACGGCACCGATAGCACCGAGCGGACTGGACTTGGTCGCAGCCGATGACAGCGGTACCAGTAATAGTGACAACATCACCGGTTACCAGAGTGGACTGACCATCGGTGGCTTCGGTGAGAAAGGCGCCCGGGTGATCTTATTTGAGGCCTCGCCTGACCAACCTTTAGCCACCGCTACAGTGGGTGGTGATAGTAAGTGGACAGCCGATATCTCGCTAGACATTGGCACACATGCCTTGTCGGCGTTACAATCGGACCCAGCTGGTAACCAGAGCCCAACCTCGGAGCCATTGAGCGTTACCATCGTTGCCAGCAGTTTACCCCTAGCCCCCACTGGATTAGCCTTACTGGCTACCGATGATAGTGGCATCGTTGGCGACTATATAACTAGTAAAATCAGTGGTTTGAATATTAATGGTACGGGTACGCCGGGTGCTCAGATCACTCTATTTGAAAGTGGTGTTACCAAAGCGATCGGTGTTGCCAAAGCGGATGCAGTCACTGGTAGCTGGAACATTAAGGGCATCAGTCTGAGTTCGGGGTTGCATCCCCTTACCGCCAGACAGAAAGTTGGTAATGCCACCAGTGGCGATTCGGAGGTGCTGCTGGTTTCGATCGATACCAGTACGCCAGCTGCTCCATCCGGATTGCAAGCCGATGGTGATTTGGTATCCGCCAACACATTTGCGAGTGGTGCTGGCCTGACGGTTACCGGCATTGGTCTAGATGGGGCAACCGTGACTCTGTTTGATGATATCAATAAAAGCGGTAAAATTGACTTTGGTGAGTTCCTGGCTACCGCAGTCGTCAATAACGGTGTCTGGACAGCCAACACCAGCCTCTTTGGTGGGAGCCATGCTGTCAAAGCCATACAAACCAATGTGGCCGGCACCAGTGGCAGTGCTTCAACAGCATTGGCCATTGCAGTGCGGACACCAGGTGACTTTGACCTGGATGCTGCCAGCGACACTGGTACCTCTAAAAGCGACAATATCACCAACAAGAGTAGCGGCTTGACCCTATCGGGAACGGCCTTCTCTGGCGGTAAGAGTGTGACCCTGTTTATAGACGGTGAACGGCTTGACGACGTGCTTACAGTGACCAAAGGAACTTGGAAGGTCGATCTCTCCTTGTCGCCTGGTAGTCACGCCATTACCGCAGCACAAACCGATGCTGCTGGCGATTCAAGCGAGCTGTCCATCCCATTTATGTTGGTGGTGGATCAAGAAGCCCCTGCCGCCCCCACCGGTATTACCCTCAGCGATGGCATTGAGCTTCCCAATGGTGGTTCTATCATCAGCAAAACGGTTGGACTGACCGTTAATGGCTTTGGGGGCGATCCAGGTGCTAAAATTACCCTGTTGGAACAAGGCAAAACTATCGGCAATGCTGTTGCTGATGGCGATGGCAAATGGAGTGTTACGATAGCCAAGATCAGCAATGGTAGCCATAGTGTCACAGCCAAGCAAACCGATTTGGCCGGCAATGTCGGTCCGGCTTCGGCAGCGCTGGTGTTTAGCATCGATAGCGTTGTTCCAAAAGCTCCGACCAGCCTGAAATTTAGTAGTTCGACTAATATCATCAGTGGTAAAGGTGAGCCAGGGGCTAGGCTGACACTGTTCAACGACGGCAACGGAAATAACATTATCAACGATGGTGAGAGGATCGGTGATATTATTGAGGTCAATACGGCAGGCGGCTGGGCTAGTGCGATCATAACGGATAGTCTACCGCCGGGAACATACTCAGATATCAAGGCGATTCAGACCGATTTAGCTGGCAACGTCAGCAAGGCCTCCGGTGCCTTAGGCATAACGGTTGTGGCCGCGAGCTTGACGCGAGCGTTACAAAGCTACAGCAGCCCTCTTCCCCCTCACCCCCTGGCCGCGTATGAAGCAGCCTT
Organism: Magnetococcales bacterium; assembly: GCA_015228995.1. Lineage (GTDB taxonomy): Bacteria > Pseudomonadota > Magnetococcia > Magnetococcales > JADGCH01 > JADGCH01. The sequence goes on along the minus strand of JADGCM010000064.1, from coordinate 4,150 downwards.
TGGTTGGGTAAGTAGTGGTGGTGATGCCATGCGGGACGAGCGGACGGCGCTACTGACGGGCTAAGCCTCACTGGGGGACAGGCCCCTTGCCTGATCCCATCTCTGGGTGATATATTCGACTCCCCCCGCCCCCTAACGGGGTGGGGAAGGTTGGTTATTTTTTGTCAAGGAGTTGTTACCGTTATGCCCGCTCTGACCATTGATGAAGCCGTCCAACATGTTTACCGGCAATTACGTGATGGTCGTGTCTCTGAGGCACGACGGGTGTTACAGATGCTCCTGGCACAGCAAGGTGCCAATCCCGATTTACAGCGCTTGTTGACTGACATCGAACCGCTGCTGCCATTGGAGCGACTCAACGACCTGTTATTTTACACCATGAAAGAGGTAGCGCGTTCGAACCAGTTGTCCAGCCAACGCCTCTACCGTGACATCTTGGCCGACGAATGTTACGCCGATCCACGTCGCCTGGAACGGTTTGGCGCAAAATTTTACTCACAAAACGATGAAGATGGCATCATTGCCGAGATCTTCCGCCGTATTGGTGTCAGTAATCGCACCTTTCTAGAGTTTGGTGTCGCCGACGGCTTGGAAAACAACACCCTACTATTGACCTACCAAGGTTGGCAGGGGGTATGGATGGATGGCAGCGAACACAACGTGGCTTTCATGCAGCAGAAGTTTGCTCCTCTGATTCAACAGCAGCGCTTACGGGTGGTGCAACAGTGGATCAGCGTCGAAACCATCAACGATGTGATTCGTCAGTTCGATCTTCCAGAAGAAATTGATTTACTTAGTATTGACATCGATGGTAATGATTATTACGTATTCGAGCACATCGACTGTATCCGACCGCGGGTGTGCGTGATCGAATACAATAGCAAATTGCCGCCACCCATCCTGGCGGTGATGCGTTACCACGCCGAGCATAGCACCCATGAACTGACCGATTATTTTGGTTGCTCACTCGAGTCGCTGACCCGTCTAGCACAACGCAAGGGCTATCAACTGGTAAGCTGCAATATTACTGGCTCGAATGCCTTTTTTGTTCGTTCTGATCTTTGTGGGGGGCGGTTTTATGAGCCCGCCACAGCAGAGGCTCTCTACCATCCGCCTCGTTACGAAATCAACTATGGCGGTGCCTTCCGTGTTGGTCATCCAACCAGCTATGGTCATTGGGAAGAAATTTAATTGAAGGGATTTCATCATGTCTGGTTATGACGTTTACAGTATTGGTCATGCACTGGTTGATATCGAACTGGAAGTCAGTGACGACTTCCTACAACAGGCTGGCTTGCAAAAAGGATCGATGCAACTGGTCGATCAAGCACGGCAGCTTGAACTGACGCAGTTGTTGCGGCACCGTACCATGAAACGCTCTTGTGGCGGCTCAGCTGCCAATAGTGCCATTGCCGTCGCCCAATTAGGGGGCACCGTTTTTCATGTCGGCAAAGTGGCTGATGATGACAATGGTCGTTTTTATGCGGCGGATATGCAGGCCAACGGCGTTGCCAACGAGCTGTTGACACGACTGGAAGCGGGAGACACCGGCTGCTGTCTGGTGTTTATTACCCCCGATGCCGAGCGAACCATGTGTACCTTTCTGGGCGTTTCTGAGACGTTATCACGGCAAAATCTGTCGGCAACAGCGTTACAAAACGCACGTTGGCTCTATGTTGAAGGCTATCTGGTCTCATCACCAACAGCTCTGGAAGCAGCACTAGAGGCGGTCGCACTGGCGCGGCAACAGGGTGTCAAAGTGGCGTTTACCTTCTCCGACGTCAATATGTTGCGTTATTGTCGTGCTCAAATGGATGCCGTGATCGGTGCTGGAGTTGATCTGCTGTTCTGTAATCAGTCTGAAGCCTGCCATTATGCGTCAGCTGACCAAGTAGCCGCCGCCATTCGCCGGCTGCGCGAAGTAGCTGCTGGGGTATGTGTCACGCTGGGCGGACAGGGAGCAATGGTTTACCATGACGGGCGAGAGATCGAGATTGTCGCGCCGCCGGTAGCCGCCGTCAATACCAATGGGGCGGGTGACTTGTTTGCCGGCGCATTTCTTTATGGTATCACCCATGGCCATGATCTTGCTATCTCTGGACAGTTGGCTTGTCAAGCGGCATCACGATTGGTGACCCAGTTCGGTGCTCGTTTGACCAAAGACCAAAACCAAAAAATCAAACAACACGTTCTCGGCGTATGATAGGGTTGGTTTATTAATTAATTTAGAATGGTGAGGAACTGTTGCTTATGTTTAATCGTATGACGACCTCGCAGACGCAGGATCGGCGCACTTTTTCCCGTGTTGACTTCTGCCACGAGCTGGATTTAATGAACGACGAGACGCGGCAACTCTACCAGGGCGGCTTTAACGATATCAGCCTCAAGGGGTTGTTGTTCTGTGCCAATGAGTTGCCAAAGCCAGGCGCCCCAGTGTCTGGGGTGTTATCGCTAGGAGAGATCGCTCTGACCATTCGGGGCACGGTTTTGTGGACCAAAGAAGGCCGTGGCGCGGCTATTCAGTTCCAAGACATGGACTTGGAAAGTTTTAGCCACTTGCGTCGATTGATCACCCTCAACATGGGTGATTCAGAACGGATTGATCAAGAGCTTTTCTCTTCGCTATAACGGGAGTCCTACCATTATGAGCTGGGCGCAGAACCTACCCCACCTTCAGGCCATGCTCAACGGCGTGGCCCTGATTGCGTTGATATCAGGCTTTTTTGCCATTCGTAGCGGCAAGCGCGTCGTGCACCAGCGCTATATGTTTATTGCACTATTCTCGTCGCTGGCGTTCTTGGCCGTTTATATACTGTATCACATTGTTGCCGGCTGGACCGGTTTCTCCGGCACTGGCCTGACCCGCATCCTCTTCTTTACCATCCTCATCTCGCACGTCTTGATGGCAGCAGTGTTGGCACCGATGGTCATTGTGACGCTGCGCCGTGCCATGCAGCAGCAATTTCTACAACACCGTGCCCTGGCCCGCCGGACGTTGCTGGTGTGGATTTATGTCTCTGTTACTGGACTCATCATCTATTGGATGAGCTATCTATGAAAAGCACGCTAAGACGCCCCATTACCACGGGACGCCACAAACGAACCATCACCTCCGACCGCGTCGATGCCATTGTCTCCACTGCCCAACAGGCCCAGGGCTACCGGGAGCAGTCGTTGCGCATCCACCCGTGGGTATGTGGCCGTTGTGGCCGCGCCTTCACAATGGACAACCTTTATGAGCTAACGATCCATCATAAAGACCATAACCACAGCAACAACCCAACCGATGGTAGCAACTGGGAGCACCTGTGCATTTATTGTCATGACCAGGAACATGAAAAACACGAGCGCGCCGCCGCTCAAGGCCACGTCGCCGATCTATCCGAACCACCGCCGCCGCTGGCAACTCACAACCCATTCGCCGACCTGAAGGCCCTATTGCAACGAGATTCAAACTAGCGAATTTTGAAGTTTCTCGCGTACTCCTGAGCCAAAATCACTCGTCCGGGTGGCATGCCGCTACCAATCAGTTGCTGGCACACCGCCGCTGAATAGGTTGCAACGACAAAAGAGGCTTGATCCGGTGCTTTGAGGATCGCCTCGACCGTCATCGTTTGCACCACCGTCTCGGGGAACAGTTGCTTGATCTGCTGCGCAATCGATTGGGCATCATTACCCAATTCACACAATACCAACCGCCCCTTACCAGGCACATCGCGCACCTGTTCAGCAATGGCTTGCAAGACCGCCAATCGGACAAAACGGCTCTCCCACTCGTCCATGGTGATATCGGCGATGTTGATATTAACCGTGTCGCAGCTCTCCCACAAACAGCGCCGCCTAAAATATTCGGTAGCGGCGGTAAAGTTATGCGTTTCTAAGTTGGCATTGGAAGCCGCTTGCAACCAGCGGTTACTGAACCGATTCAGCAGATCCAACATATCGCCACGCAACTCCGGCGGTACAACGCGGTGGCCCACCGCTTTTAAGGCCAAAGCCATCGCCACTTCAGTACCGTGCGCCACCAAGTGGGTCTCACGCGCCAAAAACTTCTGCGCATCCTTGCTTTCGAACTTGTCGAACTGTTTTTTATGGCGCCGCACCAACCGATAGAAGGGTTTGGGATAAAACAACACCTCCCCATAGTCAA